>NZ_JBGFFG010000294.1:0-4272 GCF_056175765.1 Pseudoxanthomonas sp. LjRoot204_2
CTGCAGGACGGTGTCGACGGCATCGAGGAACGGGGACGGAGACGGTGCGGTCATGTTTACCTCAGGGACGGTTGCTGGAGCCGGGGCGAGCGGCTTCCATGAAGTCGGGAAAGTCCATTTCGTATTGGCCGGCGGCGAACCACTCCGGCAGCAGCTTTTCCTCCAGCGCTGCGACTTGCGCCTCGCGCTCGCTGCCGAAGTAGAGGTTCGATACCTGCGCGCCATCGGCGCTGACCCACTCCCACTGGGGCAGGCCGTCAGGGGRGGACGCTTCCTCGCCCTGGCCACGGCGCACGATCAGATCGTGCCCCTCGCACAACGACTCCAGGTCGTCGCGGGTGAACGTGTCAGGGATGTAGGCGATCGCCTTGCGCATGCGGCCGACGTCGATCCCCTGCTCGGCCTCCAAACGATCCAGACCTGCGCGGGCGTCCGGGCCGCCCCGCAGAATCGCCTCGGCTTCGTCGAGGGACAGTCCCGGGCAACCGATGGCGGTCAGTTGCTGATGGATGTTGGACACGGCACTGGCAGCTTCCTCATCCCACTGGCCTGCCAGCAGCTGCTGCCGCAGATCGCGTCCGCGCAGCATTCCCAGCTGCTCACAGATGTCACGCGCGATGTCCTCCGCCGCCAGGGGGCTGATGCCACGCTGAGTGGCAAAGTGCGGAATCAACTCGACGGCTGCATGCAGGCCGTTGCGGAAGGCGCCCTTCTGCTTGGAACTGCCAACGCTGTCGAGCAGAAAGGGGATGCTGAGGCTGGCAGTATTGGCCAGATAAGCGATGCCCGTCGCGCGGAGGTCATCTTCAACGCCTTCGGCCAGCACAGTGCGACTGGTCAGCGTGCTATGCACGAGCTCCAGTAAGTCACGGGAACCCCTGTCGATGTACAGGGCTTCATCGTGGCTCCCCGCGACGTCCAGGGAGGCCATGACACCCCGAGCAATTGCCCACCCTGCGCCCAGTTCGGGCCCCAAGAGGCGCTTGATCTCGCTGCCTGTCCAGTCGCGCCGCGCGTGGGCGGCGTGTGTTTCGAGAGGATGATTCATCAACGCGCCTCGCTTTCGTTATCTGGATACTACAACGAAAGTTAGCGCTGATACTGTGATCTATGGCACTAGATCACAGTTCTTATCACCACAGGTCGAGGGAAGCCCAACCCCTGATCAGGGATTGTTCCTCCACAGGTAGATGCCACAGCGGGCGCCCCCCATCTGCCACCTCGGATCGCCCGGGGAAAGGGAGTGGCGGGCCAAATCGCTTGCGCACGTAGGACAGCGAACCGGGAGACCGTCGTCTTGTGGGGCGGTGCCATGGGCTCGTTTGAACTGCTTCGCTGTGGGCAGCCGCTTCCACGTCGAGACCACGTCCGCAGCGGCGTCTTCCCGTCGCTGCCGGCGAAACCCACTCAGCACCACGCCAACGATCGCCGCATTGAACATCACGACGATAGCGAGCATCACCCAGTCCTGCCAACTTTCAGGTGCCGGACTGATCAGCCATGCTCCCGCTAGACCGATTGCCACAACCATGGCGATGCCGCCCACCAGCGCGATGAACTCAAGGCCAAGGCCTCTGACGTCGCGGGCCACTACGCGCCCCTAAGCGCCGGCGCCTCGCTCAGGACCTCTTCAAGGCGCCGGGTCAGGTCGCGGACCTTCACCGTGTGCGGATCTTCCGGATTGGCGTCCATCCACGCGTTGATCGCGCGTTCGCCCGGCTCGCCCGCCCGGGTGGCGATCTCAAAACGGATGGTATCCATCCGATCCCGCACTTCGTAGGCCAGCTGCTCGGCGTAGTCCTCGTCGTCAACGCCATCGGCGAGTTGGTCCAGCGCCTTCTCCACGCCGTCGAGCCACACTTCGTCCGCGGCACCATCGACCCAGGGCTTTTCCGTCAGCACGTAGCCGATGACGTTGACCACGCGGAATCCCGGCGAGGCCCACAGGCCCTCGCCCGAATCACTCTCGACGATGGACCAAACATTGTTCACGGGCTCGTCTTTGACCTGCGCGTGATCGCGCATGAAGTCGCCGCCGCCTTCCTCGCCGACTTCCAAGGGGGCGTACAGATCGAAGAACTCGCTCTCTGTGCGGAGATACCACGGGCGACTGTCGGTCATGGGCTTCGCTTCTGTTCGTGCTGCAGGGATTCGATCTGGTCGTTGTGGTCCCAACGCTCAGTAAACTCGCGCACCCACTCCAGCTGTGCCAGCGTGAGCTTGGGATCGAACAGGTGCTCGTCGGCCGACGTGAGGTCGAGGCCTTCCAGCTTCATCCACGCCTCGTATTCGAGCGTCATCGCATCGCGCGCCTTGTCGGTGTCGATGTCGCGCTGTTCGTCGGTGAGCGCTTCCAGCGGCGGCACGAATCGCAGGGACGGGAGCGGATGCCCGTCTGCCGTGAGCTGCTGATCGCCCGGCTTCTCTCGGGCCACCTGGGCCGCATTGTTGGCGTGGGCGTCCAGAGCGGTGGTGATGGCATCATCCAGCGCCTGCCGGGACATGCCCGCCTGCGCCAACGCCAGCAACACGCTGTGCAGCGCATCGCGATAGCCATCGTCGTAGTCGAAGTCGCCTACGGGCAGCGCCTGTTCCAGGCGCGCCAAAGTCTCGGCAATGGTCGGCGGCTGGCTGCTCACGGACGCGCTGCCTGGCGTGCTTCTTCGGCCTCGCGCTCTTCCAGCGCCGCCTCGAAGCCCGGGTACATCATCAGCTCGTCACCGGGCTGCATGATGTTCAGCTGGATCAGGTATTCCTGCAGGCCGTCCATATCGGTAGCATGCTTCATGAAGCCGTCGTCGATGATGGAGGTCTCATCAGGCCCCAGTTCATTGCCCGCCCTGACCTCATACACGGTAGCGCCCGCTTCGTTGCGGACGTCGGCGGTAAAACCACCGCGCTCTTGGCGGTCGATGTAGTAGCCGAAGAGGGCCATGGCGTTTCCTGAGGGTTGTTGAACTTTGGTTAGAGTATCCCGTGCTTCTGAGCCAGGCAATGCCTGTCCCAGCCTCAGGGCCTCATACTGGGGACGTCACTGCGCCGGGACTCAAGCCACGCGCCGGCACGCTGCTGATTGGCGTCCGCAGGCACGGTCGCAAGCAACTCAGCGACCGCATCCAGCTGGACGACGTCTTCCTCCAGCATCGCGTGCACGAACTCCAGATCCTTTTCGCGACCTGCAAGCAACTTGGATACCGCGAGATCTTCGGGCGAGATGAAGCGCGCCGTCTTCGTCGTGCCATAGGCATCGAACGTGATCGTACCCAGCCGCTGCTCCCATCCGGGAGCGAGCTTGGCCGTACTCATCTCCACGCCGTCAGCGTAGTAGCCGAAGCGCTCGTTGAAGTCCGAGCCTTCGCCGATCACGCCCGACACCCTATCGGCCACCTCTTCTGCCAGGCGCTGGTCCGGCGTCATGGCCGCCAGATCCGCCTCCATGGAGCGCATCAGGGTGAAGTTGTCCGATTCGACGGCGCCGAGGATGGCCTGGCTGCCGATGAGCAGGAAGTCGACGCGACCGCCTGCCACTTCGTTGGCCGCCCGCAGGACATGGAGCAAGGCCTCACGCTTCATTGCTTCGCGCTCCGGGCCGACTCCAGGAACTGCAGGCGCTCGGCCTGGCTGACCACGTCCAGAAACGGGGCCGTGGAGCGCAGCACATCCCCGCGCTCGCTGGGGTCACGCAGCTGTCGTACGACCGCCTGCATCCCTTCGTTGATTCGGCTCTCCCACTCGTCCCAGTAGCGATCGCTGGCACTGGGCGAGTTGATGGTCCGCCAGCGCTGCAGGCGCCGGCGCCCGCGCTCCAGCGCGCCCGGGTCGCGACCCTCGATCCGATCCGCCACCAGGGACCAGAACGCAAGGCGCTGGGCAGGGTTCATGGACATGGTCAGCCCAGAGACGGCCTCAGGGACGGCGCGGGGGCATCTTCCTCGCGCTCGGCCAGCTCACCGCTCCAGTCGATCGCGGCCGTGTCGAAGCCCTGCGCGAGCAGATTGCGAGCGAACATGCCGGCAAACGATCGATCCGGCGCCCGATGCTCGCCCCACGGCCCATTGACGGCCGTTTCGATGAACCACAAGCGGCCCTTGGCGGTGCCGTAGACCATCTCACCATCGGCCTGGCCATCGTCGCGATAGTGCGTCAGGTACACGCGCTGCTCGAAGCGATCGTCCGAGGGGTGGACCTCGATCGCCAGGTCCTGGTACGGCGGGTTCTTCAGCCGGCAGTGCGCGGTGCGACCATCTCCCAGGCGCACGTAATCCATCATTC
>NZ_JBGFFG010000295.1:0-4267 GCF_056175765.1 Pseudoxanthomonas sp. LjRoot204_2
AGGACATCCTGCGCGACACCACCGCATATGCGCACCAGCGTGGCCTGCGGGTCAGCGGGCACGTACCGGCGTTCCTCCGCGCGCAGGACGTGGTGGAGCAGGGCTACGACGAGATCCAGCACATCAACCAGGTGATGCTGAACTTCTTCGTCACGCCGGAGACCGACACGCGCACGCTGGCGCGCTTCTACCTGGTCGCCGACAGGACCGATGGCCTGGACTTCGACAGCAAGCCGGTGCAGGACTTCATCGCTGAGCTGGCGAAGAAACAGATCGTCATCGACCCGACGCTGGCGACGTTCGAGTTCATCCACCAGCGCGAAGGGCAGCTGTCGCCGATCGTCGCCGACGTGGCCGACCACCTGCCGCCGGACGTGCAGCGYAGCCGGCGTGCGGCCGAGATGGACATCAAGGACGATGAGACCGGCGCGCGCTACAAGCGCAGCTTCGACAAGCTGGTCGACTTCACGGGTCGCATGTATCGCGCGGGTGTCCCGCTGGTCGCCGGGACCGACGAACTGCCGGGCTTCACCCTGCAGCGCGAACTCGAACTCTATGTGCAGGCCGGACTGAGCCCGTCGCAGGCCCTGCAGGTAGCGACCTGGAACGGTGCGAAGTACAGCCGCACGCTGGACGATGCCGGCTCCATCACGCCGGGCAAGCGCGCGGACCTGGTGCTGGTGGATGGGGACCCCACCGCCAACATCGCGGACATCCGCAAGCTGGCGCTGGTCATCAAGGATGGCCGGGCGTATTACCCGGCGGAGATCCACGAAGCGCTGGGGATCACGCCGTTCGCGCCACCCATCAAGGTCCAGCCGGCTCGKTAAGCCGAAATGACGTTGTGGGAGCGACGTCAGTCGCGATCAGACTGCCGCTGCGTTTCATTCACGACTGACGTCGCTCCCACCACAGCGGGCAATCACACCAGGATTTCGTAGCGTCGCCAGATCCACGACAGTTCGTACAGCAAGGCCGTCACAGCGAAGATGGCGTGATAGCGCGGGTTGCGCGTGGCGATGGCGGCCAGGCTGCCGGCGATATACATCGTATTACGCACCCAGTACTCCGGTCCCAGCTGCTGGGCATAGGCCGCGCCCTTGATCAGGGTGTCGCCGATGTCGACGACGAACATCACCGCCAGCAGGCCGAAGAACCAGCGCCGCCGTCCATAGTAGTAGTCGTGGTAGCCGACGCCATCGGCCAGCGACTCGGGGAACACCAGCGCGCACAGCAGGTACAGCAGCAGCGCGTACAGCGTGACGAACAGGTAGAGGTTGAAGTTCCAGTGCGCCTGGTGGGACAGGCTGAATTCCCACCACCAGAAGTGCAGGACGTAGACGAACATGAAGGCGGCCCACAGCAGGTGCACGCCGTAGATGCGGTGCGCCTGCGGACGTTCGACGATGCGCGCAACATGGCGCAGCAGGTGGGTCAGGCCCAGGCCGACGATCATGCCCAGCAGGATGCGGACATGGATGTACAGACTGGCATGGCTGGCGGGGTCGGCGTAGTGCATGGCGGTATCATTGGGCCCGTATGGACACGGTAGCCGAATCCGGACGCCGTTCCCATGGATCGGCGTGGGCCCGGCGGCTTGCCCGGCGGACGCGCCGGGTGTCTGATAGCGCCTTTCCCGGAGCCAATCACCCCATGACCACCGCCTACGATTTCTCCGCCCAGGACCTCGACGGTCGCGAACGCTCGCTGTCCGAATACCAGGGCAAGGCCCTGCTGATCGTCAACGTGGCCTCCAAGTGCGGCTTCACGCCGCAGTACACCGGCCTGGAAGCCCTGTGGCGCGAGTTCGGCCCGCAGGGTCTGGTCGTGCTGGGATTCCCGTGCGACCAGTTCGGCCACCAGGAGCCGGGCGACGAGGCCGAGATCCGGAATTTCTGCTCGCTGAACTACGACGTGACCTTTCCGATGTTCGCCAAGATCGACGTCAATGGCGACGGTGCGCATCCGCTCTGGAAATGGCTGAAGAAAGAGAAGGGCGGCCTGCTGGGCATCAGCGCCATCAAATGGAACTTCAGCAAGTTCCTGGTCGGGCGCGACGGACGGGTCATCAAGCGCTATGCGCCTRCCGATACGCCGGAATCGCTGGCGGGCGACATCCGCGCCGCACTGGGTTGAGCGCGACGGCATGAGCGGTGTGCACGCCCCGTCGTTCCATATCGCGTTCGGTACCACCGACTACGGACTGCGCGCGTGGGTGACCGGTACGAACGGCACGCTGGAAACGACGCTGGCGTACTGGCAGGCCATCGCGGAGGAAGTGCGTCGGCTAACGCCGCCGTCTCTGCTGGTGGTGGACGACATGGAAGGCTTGCCGCCTCCGCCCGCGCAGTTGCTGCAGTTCGTGCAGGCCATGCAGGGGCAGGGGATGGAGGCCGTCCGCATCGCGTACGTGGAGAAGCACGCCGAACAGCTGCCCGAGGTGGAGTTCGCCGGCCTGCTGGCCAACGAGAACGGCTTCGATGCGCGTGTCTTCGCGGACGAAGCCGCGGCGATCCGCTGGCTGCGCTACGGCGAACGCTGAGCGTCCAGGCGTGCAGGGCCGGCGTCCGTGAGCATGCGCCGGGCGAGGGGGGACCACACCTTCCACGCATGGCCGCCCTCTGCCACGACCACGTGCTCCGCCGGCAACAGTCCGGCCAGCGGCGGCATGGCGTCGGCCAGCCGGTCCTCCGCGCCATAGCCCAGCCAGACGGAGCGCGTACGTGCCGGATCGGCTTGCCAGCCCTGCAGGTGGCGCCACAGCTCGCGCTGGTAGTTGCCCGCATCCACCTCGGCCGGTACGGGCCCCGCGTCCCACTGCCGCAGGCCCCGCGTGCGGATGTCCTTCACCAGCGAGCGGTCGCCCAGATAGGGCGCCAGCAGCACCAGGCCATCGGCGTCGCCGGGATAGGCGCGGTCGTACATGAGCGTGCCCATGCCTCCCATGGAGGCTCCGATCAGCCAGACCTCGCGATAACCGCGGGCACGGGCGGGCACGATCACTTCATCGTGCAGTCGCTGCGGCGCGCGTCCCTGCATGTAATACGCGAAGCCAAGCCCGGTGAGCACGACATCCGCATCGGGCCACGCCGACTGGATGGCCGGCGCGATGCCGCTTTCGCGGAGCGCCTGCACGTCGTCGCCGCGTCCGGGCAGCACCACCACCAGACGCGTGGGGGGTGACGCCGCCGGCACCAGCGCCTGCGGCACGGGCGCCCGGGCATCGATCGCCGGCAGGCAGCCCGCGAGCGCCAGCGCCATCACGATCACGACCCACCGTTTCCCCGTGCCTGCCATGCCGTGCTCCCCGCGTGCGATGCACGGAGACTAGCATCGGCCAGGCGACGCGCGCGTGCATGCGGGGCTGGACGCAGCGCCATGTCCCGACCGCGACGGGCTTGGCGTTCTATCCGTCATGCGGGAAACAAGTCTCCGGGAGATGACGGTGGTCAAGAAGGCGTGGGCGTTCGCCCTGCTGGCGTGTGCCGGCATCTGTGCGGACGCATCGTTCGCGGCACCGGTGCCGCTGGCCGTGGTGGGCGACTCGGACAGTCACGCTTACCACGACCGCACGCAGTTCACGGGCGAAGACGGCGCGCGCGGTGGCGTCTTCCACGACACGACATGGCAATGGACCGAGTGGCTGCATCGGCTGCGCGGCGGCGAAGTCGACCAGGGGCACTGGGGCCGTTCCGGCAGCCGACGGATCGTTGCGATGGTGGAGGAGGCGCTGGGCCTGCCGGCGCGGACGCCGGAGAAGGAGGACTTCGGCTACAACTTCGCCGTGTCCGGCGCGGTCTGCAACGACCTGATGAACGTACAGCGCCAGGTGCCGCACCTCGTGCAGCAGATGGACGAAGCACCCGCCGCGTGGCGGGGAGGCATCGTCGTCGTCCGCATCGGCGTGAACAGCTTCGGCCAGCGTGAGCACCTCGACCGGCTGGCCGCCTCCGCCGACGATCCTGCCGTGGCATCGGAGATCGACGGGTGCATCGACGACGTACGCGCGGCGGTGTCGTACCTCCATCGCCACCATCCCGATACGCGGGTGGTGCTGGTCGGCATCTTCGACAACGCCAACATCGGCGAGAACGTACGACGCTGGTCGTCAGCGCGCGAACAGGCCAACATCACCCGCGCACTGGATCGCTACGACGCCGCGCTGAAGGCCATGGCGATGCGGGATCCCCGCATCGCCTTCTTCGACGACCGGGCCTGGTTCGCAGCGCTGTGGGGTGGCCGCGACGCGACGGCTCGCGCGGCATAC
>NZ_JBGFFG010000296.1:0-4252 GCF_056175765.1 Pseudoxanthomonas sp. LjRoot204_2
GTGAAGCCCAGGCTGAGGTTCAGCGACTTCTCCGGATCCAGGTCCTGCGCGCCCAGCGCACGGGCGATGGGGTTGTTGACCGACAGCAGGCGGCCCTGGGTGAGCTGGCCCGAGGCGTCATAGCCGGTGGACGTGGATTCGAAGCCGATCTGGCTCAGCGACGGCGCGCGGAAGTTGTTCGACACCGAGCCGCGCAGGGCGAACGCGGGCGCGAATTCGTAGCGGGCGGCCAGCTTGCCGGTCAGCTCGACACCGAAGTCGTCGTAGTGCTCGTAGCGCGCGGCGATGTCGGTGGTGAATTTCTCGCCCCACTGGCTGCTGAGGCTGGCGTAGACGCTGGACACGTCGCGGTCGAGGTCGGCGGTGTCCTGCGGCGTCAGTCCGCCACCGGCCTGCGAACCGGTCGGGCGATCGGTGTAGGGGCCGGCCGCGTACGAAGCCGGATCGCCGGCACCGGTCTCGAAGGTTTCGTGGCGGAACTCCACGCCGGTGGCGAACGTATGCGCGCCGAACACGCGGCTGATGTCCAGGTTCAACAGGGTCTGGCCGGCGTCGTAATCGCCGGTCTTGAAGCGGGTCGGACTGGTCGGGCCGAGCGAGGCGTTGAGTGAATTGCGCAGGCGGTAGGTGAATGCGTTGCGGCCGTGGTTGAGGCTGGTGTCGTAGTCCCAGTCGCCCCACTGCCCACGCACGCCGGCCACGCCGGCCAGGTCCAGGTTGTCGCCTTCCGAGATCGGGCGGTAACCGTTCGGATACACCTCCTTCCAGTTCGCCACGCCATCGGGGTAGCGGAAATAGTTGGCGCCTTCGGTATCGCTCTGGTGGTAGGTGCCGAAGGCGTACAGCTCAGCCGATTCGCCCAGCGGTATGGCCGCGTTGAGCCACGCGTTGATGTCGCGCGAGCTGCCGTCGCCCAGCACGTAGTTGCGCTGGCCGGCCAGGGCCAGGTTGTCGGGCGTCTGTTCCTCGAAGAACGGGATCTGGTCGAAGCCGGCGCGATTGGTGCCCTCGCGCTGCTTGTACTCCAGGCCGACCCGGAAGAAGCCGCCGTCGCCGATGCGGTCGCCGACCTGCGCGCTGAAGAAGCCGCTCTGGCCGTCGGTGACGGTCTGGTCGATCGGCTCCACCTTCGTGTGGTGCGCGCCGTAGCTGGCTTCGAAGGCGCCGCCTTCCGGCGCGTCGTTGAGGATCACGTTGATGACGCCGGCCACGGCATCGGAGCCGTACTGGGCGCCCGCGCCGTCGCGCAGCACTTCGATGCGCTTGATCGCGCTGACCGGGATGGCGTTGAAGTCCACCGGCGTGTTGCCCTTGCCGATCTTGCTGTCGGTATTGACCAGCGCGCTGGTGTGGCGGCGCTTGCCGTTCACCAGCACCAGTACCTGGTTGGGGCTCAGGCCGCGCAGCTGTGCGGCGCGGATGTGGTCGGCGCCGCCGGAGTTGGACTGGCGCGGGAAGTTCAGCGACGGCAGCAGCGCCTGCAGCGCGCTGCCGAGTTCGCCGTTGAGCACGCCGGCCTTGCGGATGTCCTCGGCGGTCAGCACGTCGATGGGCGAGGTGGATTCCAGCGCGGTGCGGTCGGTGGCGCGGGTGCCGGTGACGATCACGGCGTCCAGGTCGGTGGCGCCGGAAGTCTGTGCAGCGGCGGGGAGGGCAAGCGCCAGGGCGATGGCGGCGCCCAGCGGGGCAAGGATCGGATGCGGCATGGAAAGTCTCGTGGGGCGAGGGGAGAAACCGGATAAAGTCTATCGCTTTATTGCGATGAAGCGATATATTAAGTCGCGATGCGGCGGCTGCGTCATCTCTGCTCCCCATCTGCTTATGCCGCCGCGTCATATGGCCGTCGCGTCGGCATGTTCCATCCTGTCCTCCTCCCACGAGGTTTGCCCCATGTCGCATCGCGCTGTCTGGTTGTCGGTCCTGCTTGTGCTCGCCGGGTGCGTGTCCACGCCACCGCCGTCCTCTCCCGCCACCCCCACCGCCTCGTTGCAGGGCGACGTGTTGCGGCCCGCGACCGCCAGTGGCTGGGTACGCAGCGAGCTGTATTTCGGGGTGGGCGAAGAGACGGGGCCGGCCGACCGTCCGCAGGCCGAGCCGATCACCGAGGCGACGTGGCGCGCGTTCCTGGACGAGGAAGTGACCTCGCGCTTTCCCGATGGCCTGACCGTGTTCGATGCCTACGGCCAGTGGCTGTTCCGCGGCGCGAAGGAACCCAACCGCCTGAAGACGAAGGTGCTGGTGGTCCTGCACGAGGACACCCCACAGCGCCGCGCCGACATCGAGGCGATCCGCCTGGCATGGAAGCAGGCGACCGGCCACCAGTCGGTGCTGTGGTCGCGCCACGCGGTGGACGTATCGTTCTGAACCCGGTGCGCCCGCCGATCGCGCGGGCGCTTATGCTGGCGACCTCCCGCCCACCCCACTGATTACCGATTCCATGACCGCATCGGCTTCCCCCGTGCGCCGCTGGTTCGTACCCGGCGACCTCAACGGCTTCTTCGGCCTGGTGGTGGACAACCTGTCCATCCTCGGTTTCATCGCCGCCGCGCTGATCGGCATCTTCCAGTTCCCGGCCGAGGTGGTGTTCACCCGCATGTTCCCGGGCACCGCGCTGGGCGTGCTGGTCGGCAACCTGATCTACACGTGGATGGCGCATCGCCTGGCCGCGAAGACCGGCCGGGACGACGTCACCGCGATGCCGCTGGGCCTGGATGCGCCGACCAGCATCGGCATGGCGCTGCTGGTGCTGGGCCCGGCCTTCGTCGGCTTCAAGCAGGCCGGCATGGACGAGCAGGCGGCGGCCACCGCCACCTGGCAACTCGGCATGGCCGCGCTGGTGGTGATGGGCGTATTGAAGCTGGTGCTCTCGTTCTTTGGCGATGCGGTCACGCGCGCGGTGCCGCGTGCGGGCCTGCTGGGGTCGATCGGTGGCGCGGCGCTGACGTTGCTCGGCTTCCTGCCGCTGATCGAAACGCTGCGCCAGCCCATCGTCGGTTTCGTCACCTTCGGGCTGCTGCTGTACGTGCTGGTGGCGAAGGGCAAGCTGCCGGTGAARCTGCCCGGCGTGCTGCTGGCCTTCATCGTCGGCACCGCGCTGTACTACGGCCTCGGTTTCGCCGGCCTGGGCGCGCCCGGCTTCAAGGTGCCGGATGCGGTGCCGCTCGCGCTGACACTGCCGCTGCCCACGCTGGGCTGGCTCGATGGGTTGGCCTACACCGTGCCGTATCTCCCGCTGCTGCTGCCGTTCGGCCTGCTGATGGTCGTCGGTGGCATCAACGTCAGCGAAAGCGCGCGCGCCGCGGGCGACGACTACCGTACGCGCGACGTGCTGCTGGCCGAAGCGGTGTCCACGCTGGTCGCCGGTGTCTGCGGCGGCGTCGCGCAGACCACGCCATACATCGGCCAGCCCGCGTACAAGCACATGGGCGCGCGCAAGGGCTACACGCTGCTGACGGGCATCTTCATCGGCCTCGGCGGCGTGCTCGGCTACGTGTCGGGCCTGGTGCAGTGGCTGCCGGTGGCGGTGCTGGCGCCGATCATCGTCTACGTGGGCCTGGACATCACCGTGCAGGCATTCACCGAAACCCCGCGCAAGCACGCCATCGCGGTAGCGCTGGGCTTCCTGCCGTCGGTGGCGTACCTGCTGACGATCAAGTTCGGCAATCCGGCGTGGATCGCGCCCGACCACTTCGCCGGCCTGTACGAAGGCGTCGACGGGCACGGGCTGCCGGACCTGGCCACCATCGTCACCCTGGGCAACGGCTTCATCATCACCGCGATGATCTGGACCACCGCGCTGGTGGCGATGATCGACGGCCGCAACGGCCGTGCGGTCGTCGCGTTGCTGGTCGGCGCAGTGCTGACATTGTTCGGCATCATCCATTCGGTCGATCCGCGCGGCGGCATCTACCTGCCGTGGGACGTCGACGGCCTGCGCGCGACGATCCTGTGGCAGTTCACCGGGGCGTATGCGGCGCTGGCGGTGCTGCTGGGTCTCCTGTCCCTGCAGAAGAAGCCGTAAGGCGGGCCCTGGCCCGCCGTTTCCGGTGCATGCGCGGACGGTGGGCCAAGGCCCGCCCTACGTGAATCCGGGTCTCAGCAGGTCTTGAAACACCGCCGCTTAACCGCATCTGGGTAGCATCGGCTGGCGTTCGCCGGCCCCTGACTCTCTGAGGTTCTCCCCATGCGGATGGACAAACTGACCTCGCGTTTCCAGCAGGCGCTGGCGGATGCGCAGTCGCTGGCCGTAGGC
>NZ_JBGFFG010000297.1:0-4229 GCF_056175765.1 Pseudoxanthomonas sp. LjRoot204_2
ATCTACAGCCGCCTGTTCCCGGCCAGCGTCAATATCGGTGCGCTACCGGAAACGCTCGCTACTGGCGGCGAAGCACTGCAGGAAGTGCTGTCCTCCATGCTGGCCGCCGATGGCGTCTTCATCCGGCGCGAGCATGACCTGAGCGATCTGGAGTTTCGCGTCATCGCAGACACCGAGGAACGCCAGGAGCGAAACCGCGAACTGTCGGACCACTTGGCGGGCATCCTTGAGGTGATGAACTACATCGCC
Organism: Pseudoxanthomonas sp. LjRoot204_2; assembly: GCF_056175765.1. NCBI lineage: Bacteria > Pseudomonadati > Pseudomonadota > Gammaproteobacteria > Lysobacterales > Lysobacteraceae > Pseudoxanthomonas > Pseudoxanthomonas sp. LjRoot204_2. Next base: position 250 of record NZ_JBGFFG010000297.1, read on the forward strand.
GGCGACATCAACGAGTTCGTCAGCGAGCGGAACAAGGAGATCCGCAAGCAACTGGAGGGTATGACGGACCAGGAGCGCAAGGGCAACCGCATGGGTGCGGTGTCGATCAACTACTTCTCCAGGCTGTTCAACATCTACAGACAGTTCCTGCTGGCCCTGCAGGTGGATCTGGCGGCCGATCGCGCCATCGAGGCGCTGAAGGCAGGACAGAAGCCGGTGTTCGTTCTGGAGAACACCATGGAATCGCTGCTGAAGGAAACCCTGCTCGGCCTTGAGGGTGATGAAGAGCTGACCGCGGAGGAACTTGCAGAGCGCATCGCGAATCCGGACATGGCTGGCACCAGCCTGGGCGAAGGCCTGACCTTCGCCGATGTCCTACACCGGGTGCTGGACAAGCTGGCGTTCTATGAGGAGTCGGACCGCTACGGCGAGCGGAGCAAGGTCGCGATCAGTTCCGAGAGCGCTATCGAGGGTGTGAAGCGCACGCGCGAGCTCATCAATGCCATGCCGATGCTGGCCGTCTCTCCGATCGACGTGATCCGCCACCGGGTCGAGCAGGCCGGCTTCAAGTGCGGCGAGCTGACCGGCCGCAAGCTGGGCCTACGCAACCAGGACGGCGAGTGGTACCCCTACCAGATCGTCCAGAAGCCCAAGGCACAGGTAGTGCAGTCCTTCATCTCGGGCGAAGACGATGCCGTCGTGCTCTCGCGCTCGGGCAGCACCGGCATCTCGCTGCACACCGATCCCAAATTCAGGGACAAGCGTCAGCGCGTTATGTTCGAGGTGCAGATGGCGCTGGATGTCAGCAAGCGCATCCAGTTCCATGGCCGCGTCAATCGCCGCGGCCAGACATCCTCGCCCATCATCGAATCGCTCAGCACCGGCCTTCCGGGCCAGGCCCGGCCGATCGCCATGGCGAACGCCAAGCTCCGAAAGCTGTCTGCCAACGTGACGTCGAACCAGGACAACGCATCGCTGGATGCGAATGTCCCCGACTTCCTCAATGCCGTGGGCGATGACGTGGCCTATCGCTACCTGGATGCCAATCCGGATATCGCCCGCCGCCTCGACATCGACATGGACCTGGAAACCGATCGCGAGCGCGAGCCGGCCTTCTTCGTGAACAAGCTGACCTCCCGCCTGGTGATGCTGCGCGTCAGCGAGCAGGAAGAGATCTACGCTGCGCTGACCACGGAATACACACGCCTGATCGCCGAAATGGATGAGAAAGGCATCAATCCCCTCAAGTCCAAGGAGGTCGACCTGCAGGCTCGCGAGTACAGCCGCGAGATCTACGAAGCGGGCGATGCTTCGTCCAACTCGGTGTTCAGCCAGCCGATCTACCTGCGCACGATCAAGTGCGATCGCATCCTCAAGCCGCTGCGGTGGTCGGATGTGCAGGCGCGGATCGATGCATGCAAGCGAGAGTACGAGCAGGCTATCCCGCATGACCCGCTCAACGCCTTCCAGCGTTACGTGCAGCATGCCCATCGTGATCTGGTGACCAGTAAGCCGGAGATCATGGAGCGAGCCCTTCCGCGCAAGTTCAAGAACGTGCAGGAAGCGTTGGATCACAAGGACAACAATGCGGTCAAGAACGCCCAGAAGCGCGTCAACTTTCTGATCACGCAGCTGGGCAATCTTGAGCTCGGCGGCCAGGTGACGATTACCGGCAATGACAATGACCCAGTGACGGGCGTGATCGTGCATCTGGCCATGCCCGTCCGCGAGCGCCAGAAGGACAGCCTCAGCGCCTACCTCATTCGCGTCGCGGTCCCCGGTTCCTCGACGCTCGTGGAGCGCTCGTTCTACTCGCTGCACGAAGATCCCATGTTCGAGCTGGTGCCCAGCTACCGGACCGACATGCGCATGGAAGAGAAGTTCGAGATGGCGCCGGAAGGCAAGGTCACGGACACGCGGTATGTGCTCGACGGCAACATGTTCAAGGCTGCCCAGCTGGCTGCGCAGCAGCGCCTGGGGTCGTCCGTGGTCTACACGGACGAGGATGGTCAGCGTCATCGTGGCGTTCTGCTCTCTCGCGGGTTCGAGCCGCGCCACCTGCAGGAGCTCCCGGTTGCGATGGAAACCCCGGACCAGCTGTTGGCGGTGATGGGGCATGACCGGACGGCCYGACTGTCGACGAGCTGTGGCATGGAGGCCTCCGCAGACGTCGACACGTTCTTGTATCAGCACAACGGGCAGTACGTGCTCCAGTGCCCTGGAACGAAGATCCGCGGCGGCCACGTGTTCGCCAACGACGACCTGGTGAAGTTGGTGGGTGAGTTCGCCGGCTCGCGCAGCACGATGTCTGCTCGCTTCGATTCGGACAAGCTGCCTCAGGTGGCAGCGATTCTGAACAAGGCGGGAATTCTGCTGTACGCGCCGGCTCGTATGCGAGCCATGCTGAACGAAAAGCGGGCCTCGCTAACCACTTACAATAACGAAAGTTATATGCAAGAATCCGACCGTGATACACGCATCAAAATGAGCGCGTGAGGCCCAACATGACCGACCTCCAGACATTGACGAAGCTGCAACCGGCGCTGGCGAGCCTGGGCCCGGAATCGCCCTACGTGCGCTTGGTGTCCCAAGATCGCCGCACGGTTGCGGATGTGGAGTACCGGGACGCCAGCGAAGCCTCCGCCGCCGAGATCCAGGTGGCGGTGGTGGAGCGGGATGCCGCTGACAATGCGGGCCCGGTGGTGGCTGCGGTTTTCGACGCGGCCACCGGCCAGATGCTGCGCTACGGCTCGACCGTCAGCTCGGCGAGCTCGGCAGCGATTGGGGCGGATTCGGTGGCGGATCTCGCCGCGGCGGTCGGGGAGCTGGTGGCATGTCCTGCCACGGCCGGCCTGTAAACGAAAARGGGGGCGCAGCCTGCGGCGCGCCCCCTTCGCATGTCAGCTCTGCTGGGGTATCAGCGAGCTTTCTTCTTGATGGCCTTCTTCGCCACCTTCTTCGTAGCGCCCGTCTTCTTCTTGCGGGGTTCGCGCGTGGGCGGGTAGTCAAACTGCTGCTTGATGTACTCCCGCGCCTGGCTCGCCGTCACGCGCGTTTCCAGGCCGCCCTTGATGAAGCGGTTGAGGATGTCCTTCATCGGGACCTTCTCGTCGACAAGCTGCTTCAGCACCGGGCGGACGCGCTTGAGTTCCTTCAGCACGCGTTCGGGGGTGCCTCGGCGCTCCCGGATCAGGGTGTCGGYGATGGACTGCTCTTGCGGGGTGATGCCTTTGGACGTGGCCATGTTCGTGCACTCAGGTCTGAAGGAATGAGCGGGAAAAGCGACTTTCGCTGGTCGATCTGGCGGAATCATACCAAAACCAAAATCAATAACCTAAACAGGGGCATCACATGTCCGGTCTGAAGCGTGTTTTTATCGCCGAGAAACCGAAGGTCGCTCGGGCCATCGCCGGTGTCTTGGAGCGTACGTCTCCCGTCACCGAGCGAGGGGAGCTTTTCATCCGCGGCAAGGATTGGGCGGTTTCCTGGGCTCGTGGCCATATCTTTGAGCTGCAGGAGCCGGACTTCTACCTGTCCAAGAAATTCCCCGATGCCCGGAAGGTGGGGGATTCAGGACGCCTCGCGTGGGATCGTGCGCACCTGCCTCTGGTTCCGACCGAGGACGAGTTCACCCTGCGATGCACGAATCGTGAAGCGTTGAGCGCGATTCGCAAGCTCGTCTCCGAGGCGGAGATCGTCGTCCATGCGGGTGACCCCGACCGCGAGGGACAGTTGGTGGTGGATGCCATCCTTTCGGAGTTGCGTGTTCGCAAGCCGGTGAAGCGCTACATCGCCAGCGGCATGGACGACACATCTGTCGAGATTGGCCTTCGTGATCTGCGCGACAACAAGGATTTCGTGGGGATGTCGGACGCTGCCAGAGCCCGCGGCTATGCAGACTGGCTGGTGGGCATGAACATGTCGCGGGCCTTGACGCTGCGTGCGCAGCAGTGCGGCACGAAGGGCACTGTCCCGTACCT
>NZ_JBGFFG010000298.1:0-4229 GCF_056175765.1 Pseudoxanthomonas sp. LjRoot204_2
GTTTCATCGCGTGCGATCGTGCGTCGACTCACAGATCCGCACGCACCCAGTGGCGTCCATCAAAGCGCTCGAGCGGTGCAAAGCGTCGTTTGTAGTCCATCTTCCGATGGCCATCGATCCAGTAGCCAAGATAGAGATGCGCGTACCCGTCGCGTCGCGCCCATTCGATCTGACGCAGGATCGCCAGGGTTCCCAGGCTGCGGGCTTCCAGTGCCGGATCGTAGAAGGTGTAGACGGCGGAGAGTGCGCCCGGAATGACGTCGGTGACCGCGACCGCCAGCAGGTGGCCATCCTCGCGCAGCTCCACGAAGCGCCCACGCGACCAGCTGCCCACCAGGAACTGGTCGAACTCCGTGGCGCCATGGTCGTCCATGCCGCCGAGCGGGTGGCGCGCGGCGAGATAGCGCTGATAGAGCGCGAGGTGTTCGTCGTCGCGCAGGGCGGCGACGATCCGTGTTTCCACGCGGGCATTGCGTAATGCGCAGCGGCGCTGGCTGCGATCCGGCCGGAAGTCGGCGACCGGGATGCGGACGGCGACACAGGCACGGCATTGCCGGCAATGCGGGCGATACACGATGTCGCCGGAACGGCGGAAGCCCCAACCCAGCGCATCGGGATACAACTGCGGCAGGCGGGGGTCGCGCGGGTCCAGGACCAGGTCGCGGGCGACGCGCTCGGGCCAGTAGCCGCATGGATGTTCGCCGGTATGGAACAGGCGCAGGTCGCCGATCGATTGCGTGTTCTCGCCCATGTCAGCCCGTCCAGCGTGATGCCAGCGGCCAGAACGCCAGGCCTGCCGCTGCGCCGGTGATGGTGCCTGCGACCAGGTCGCGGCGCGTATGCCGCTGAAGCGCAAGGCGCGACCACGCCACGGCCGCGGCGAACGACAGCGCGACGAACATCCAGGCAATGCCCAGTTCACGCAGCAGGCACGCAGCGAACACGATGAAGGCCAGATGCAGCGACAGCTTGCACCAGCGTGCCGTCAGCATCGCGGTCAGGATCATCGCAGCGGACAGCGCCAGGCCCAGCGCCAGCAACGGCTGCCCGCCACGCCACGCGACCAGCCAGGCGCCTGCGGTCAGGGCGACCAGGAGGAAGCGATTCAGCGCCCTACGTTCATGCGTCGCACTGGCGTCCACGTGACTCCAGCGGCCACGCCGCACCTGCCACCACGAATAACCCATCACAAGCGCGGCGAACGTGGCGAACGCCATTCCCGATGCCACGGCGGTGCGTGCGTCGCCCCTTGCCAGCACGATCAGCAGCACCGCCACCGGCAGCACCAGCATGGGGTGGCCGAAGATCGACAGCGCGCGGGCGAAGGGCAGGGACATGCGGCCAGCATACTGCGCACATCGCGTCGCGTGGATCGCGACCATCCGCTGCCTGAACGCGTCCGTCAGCGCGTCAACCGACCCCGCCTGGGGACGTTTCCCGTGTCAGTGGCGCACACGGCGCCGCGCCTTCAGGAGAACACGATGAACCGCAAGACCCTGCTTTTCGTGGCCGTGCTGGCCGCCCTCGGTGCCGGTTCCGCACTGGCCGCCACGCAGGCCGGAGACGCACAGAAGCCGGCGCGGGCCAGCCTCGACAAGAACAACGACGGCGCCATCGACAAGGCCGAAGCGGCCGCCCGCCCGCGCCTGGCCGACCGCTTCGCCGAGCTGGACAAGAACGGCGACGGCACGCTCAGTGCCGACGAGCGCCCGCAGCACAAGGGCATGCGGGGTCACGGGCGACACGGTGGCCCGCGCCACGGCGCGGGCTTCGGCAAGCTCGATACCGATGGCGATGGCCGCATCAGCAAGGCCGAGGCCGCGGCGCAGCCGCGCTTTGCCGAACGCTTCGACACCATGGATGCCAACAAGGATGGCGTGATCGACCGCACCGATCGCGAACTGCGCGGCAAGCAGCGTCGCGACGCGTGGTTCGCCAAGGCTGATGCGGACAAGGATGGCAAGCTGACCCGTGCCGAGATCGACCAGGCCGATGTCGCGCGCCGTGCCGAGTTCCAGCAGCGCCTGCAGGCGCGCATGGACGAACGATTCGCGGCGTCGGATGCGAACAAGGACGGCCGCCTGTCGCGTGACGAAGTGAAGGACAGCCGCCTGGCCGGACGCTTCGATGCGCTCGACACCAACAAGGATGGTGTCCTGTCGAAGGACGAACTGGCGGCGGGCAAGCCCGTCCGTCGCTGAGGACGGTCACGTGCACCCGGTTGCCCGGGTGCACGCGTGGCCTCAAAGCTGCAGGCGGCCCGACATCAGCAGCCCGGCGAGCAGGCCGGCCGTCGCCAGCGTGAAGCCCAGCACGCAGCCCCATACGCGCCAAGTACGCTGGCGCTGCATGCGGCGACGTTCGCCTTCGGGATCGAGCAACAGGTCCCGCGCGTGGCGGCGCTGCAGGATGCGGGGGAACCAGCGGCCCGAGGTCCACCCGATCACGGCCATGTACGCCAGCGTCAGCGCCATGTGCGGCATCCAGCCGGGCATCCGGGCCAGTGCGGTGATGCCGATGACGAACACCAGGATCGCGACCGTGTTGACGGCGCCATAGCGCAGGAGGTCATCGCGCTCGCGTGCGTCGAGCGGATCCCGCAGGTACTTGCGGATACCGAACCACACCGCACCGATGCCCACTAGGGTGCCGAACGCAGTCGCGCCCAATCCACCTCCCAGCAACTTGAGCAGGCCCTTGCCGGCGACCGCGCCGCCGGTGCCCAGCACGACCGCGCCTGCCGACGGCGGCGCCGAGATCGCGAGCATGCCGAGCACTCCGCTGGCGAACGCGGCCGATGGCGCCGACGTACGCGCGAATTCGCCGAAGCGCGTGATCAGTTCTTCGCGCACGTACTGGCGTGCACGCGACARGCGCTTGCGCGCGGCGGCGTCGGTGATGCCCAGCAAGGACGCGACGTGGTGCGAGCGCTGCCCTTCGCGGTAGTAGAGCAGCAGCACTTCGCGACTGTCCTCGGGCAGGGCGGCGATGACCTCGCGCGCGGCCTGTTCCTGCTCGGTCTGCAGCAGCGTCTCGGCCGGCGTGGGCGCGGTGTCGGCKGCCAGCGTCAGTGCAATCTCGGCGGTTTCGCCGGTCATCGGGCGGCGTCGCTGCGCGCGCAGGTGGTCACGGGCCAGGTTGCGGGTGATCTCGCGCAGCCAGGGCAGGAAACTGTCGGGGTTCTTCAGGGTCGCCAGCTGGCGCCAGCCTTTCAGGAAGGCCTCCTGCGCGATGTCCTCGCTGGCCTGCACGTCGCGGGTGATCGCCAGGGCGATGCCGGTCACGGCGTTCTGGCACAGCGCGACGACGCGGCCGTAGGCGGCCTGGTCGCCGCGTGCGGCCGCGGGCAGGGTTTCCCGCAGAGAGAGTTCTATCGTCAGGGCATCCATTGGGGTTCCATGTGGCCGGGTAGTGCAGGCACGACGACCGGCGGCAGGAAGTGTGACCCAACCACGCGCGCTTGGCGCTAGAGCGTCAACCGACCGCTGCAGACCAGGGCGTAGAGCACCGCGGCGACGGCCAGCACGCTGGTGAGCGCCACTGCTTTCCGGCCGATCACGTAGTCGTAGCCCCGCCGCCGCGAGGCATTCGCGGGGTGCGACAGGATCGGGTCCATGATCCGGGGCAGCGTGACCAGGTACTGGTAGTTGATCACGCACATGCCGGCCAGCATGACCAGCGCGATCGCCACCCAGCCGGTCGCCAGCACCGTCGCCACCATCAGGCAGAACAGCCAGACCGAGCCGGACGTGGTATTGAGCACCATGAAGCGGCGTACCTGCAGCCGTTCCTGCGCCGTCTGGCAGAACCGCGCGAGGTACCACCAGGTGAAGGCATAGCCGATCAGGCCGCCGACCATGCCGCCCATCGCGCCGGCGAGTGCCGCAGGATGCTGGGTGATCTGCTCGACGATCACGCCCAGCGAGCCACCGGCGACGCCGCCRGTCACTCCGCCCGTCGTCAGCCCGCTGGTCCCGAGCTTGCCCGCCAAGCCGCCTCCGAGCACGCCGGAACCGATGACCGTCGCCGCGCTCGCGGCGGGCATCGCGCCGACCAGCCCGCCCAGCACGATCATGGTGAAGGCCGCGCCGGGTGCCGTGGAGCGGGCGAACTCGCCGAAGCGTTGCAGCAACTCGTCGCGTACGAGCGCGCGTGCCCGCGACAGGCGCTTGCGCACGGCCGCATCGCTCAGGCCCAGCAGTTCCGCGACCTGCTGCGAACTCTGCCCC
>NZ_JBGFFG010000299.1:0-4199 GCF_056175765.1 Pseudoxanthomonas sp. LjRoot204_2
GGCGATAGTCGAGGATGTCGCCGCGCGTGCCGGGCAGCTTCTGCACGAAGAAGTAGGTCAGCGAGTTGTTGGCGTTGTCCGCGCCGGCCTGCACCACGGGGGGCGTCGCATCGCGCGGCAGTGGCTGCAGGCGATTCATCCGCGCGAGCACTTCCACCAGCATCGCGTCCATGTCGCTGCCCACGGCGAACGTAAGGTTGATGAAGCTGTTGCCGGCGTTGACATTGGAGGTCATCTCCTCCAGTCCGGGCAGGCCCTGCATCACGGTTTCGATCGGCTCGACGATCTCGGATTCCATTTCCTGCGGCGAGGCCGCGCGCCAACCGGTCTGGATCGACATCTGCGGGCGCTCGATGTCCGGGAACAACTGCAGCGGCAGCTTGCCCAGGCTCAACAGGCCGAATGCGCAGACCATCGCCACCACCACGGCGACGGCGGCGGGATTGCGCAGTGAGGCATCGGTGAGTTTCATCGTACGTCCGCGTGGTGGTCGGCGGTGCGCACGATGCGCGCAGTGACGAGCGGCGTTATGGCCCGGAAGTCATGCGGCAAGCCGCATTGCGGCGAGTGGTGGACGCGCGACGACGAACCGAGTCTTGAGAATCTGCGTTACGCGCGATGAGCGGTTCTGTGGTGGGAGCGACGTAAGTCGCGATGGCCGTATCAAGGTCCGTCATCGCGACTTACGTCGCTCCCACAAGAAGCCGACGACGCCTACAGCAATACCGCCAGCTTGTCGCGATGGCTGCGCGACAGCTTCAGTTCCTGGYCGCAGTCCAGGCGCAGGAAGCTTTCGCCGTTGGTGTGCGGGCGCATTTCCACCACGCGGCGAGCGTTGACGATGGTGGAACGGTGGATGCGGGGGAAGCGCTGCGGGTCCAGCTGTTTCTCCAGTTCGCGCATCGTCGCGCGCAGGATCAGCGTGGTGCCGTTCGCTTCGTCGCCGTCCACATGGATGCACATGTAGTCCCCGGCGGCATCGATCCAGCGGATGCTGTGCAGGTCCACGCGCACGGTGCGGCCGCCATCGCGGACGGCGAGTTTCTCCTCGCGGCGCAGCAGGTCGAGCGCGTCCGGCTTCAGGGCCTCGTCCAGGTCCAGCGGCGGGCGGCCGCTCAGTTCCCCCAGCAGGCCGAGCAGGTGGGCGCAGTGGCCGCTGGCTTCGCGTTGGGCGCGTGCCTGGCGCACGCGCGCCAGCGCCTGGGCCAGCCGCGAATCTTCCACCGGTTTCAGCAGGTAGTCGGTGGCCGACGCCTCGAACGCGCGGATCGCATAGTGATCGTAGGCGGTCACGAACACCACCAGCGGCATCTCGCTGGCGGGGATCGCCCGCAGTGTCTGGAAACCATCCAGGCCGGGCATCTGCACATCGAGGAACATCAGGTCCGGGCGGTGCTCGCGCAGGCCGGCGATGGCCGATGCGCCGTCGCCGTACTGGCCTACGATCTCGATGTCGGGATGCGCGCTCAGGCGGATTTCAAGGCCGCGACGCGCGAGCGGTTCGTCGTCGACGATCACGGCGCGCAGGCGGGGGGCAGGTTCCGTGCGGGCGTGGCTGTCCATGCTCAGTCACCGAGGGTCTGCGAGGTTTCGAACGGCAGGCGCAAGATCACCTCGATGCCGCGTTCGCGGTTGCGCACGGAAAAGCCGCCGGCCTCTCCGTACAGCACGCTGAGGCGTTCGCGCGTGTTGCGAAGTCCCACTCCCTTGCCCGGCGGCAGGGCGTTGCCTTCAAGACTGCTGCAGCCGGGGCCGTCATCGATCACCCGCAGCACCAGTTGGCCGGCATCGTGTTCGGCTTCGATCCGCAACAGACCGCCGGCAACCTGGCGCGCGACCGCGTACTTGATGGCGTTCTCCACCAACGGCTGAAGCAGCAGGCTGGGGAGCAGCGCGCGCCAGCAGTCCTCGTCGATGTCGGTCTCGATGCGCAGGCGTTCGGCGAAGCGGATCTTCTCGATGTCCAGATACAGCGTCAGCGCATCCAGTTCCTGCCGCAGCGTCACCCGTTGCATCGGGTCGTTGTCCAGCGAATGGCGCAGGAACGACGAAAGCCCCTGCACCATGCGGTTGGCAGTGGCGTTGTCGCGGTCCAGGATCAGGGTGGAGATGGCGTTGAGCGTGTTGAACAGGAAGTGCGGATTCAGCTGGTAGCGCAGCATCTTCAGCTGGGCCTGGTGCGCCATGCTGCGCGCGGCGAGCGTGCGCCGTGCTTCGTCCTGGAACTGGCGGTAGTACTTGATGCCGAGGTACAGCCCCACCCAGGCCAGCACCACATAGATGTATCCGAGCGAATGCGCGACGAACTCCAGATGGTTGGCGGGCGCGCAGTCTTCGCAGAAGCGCAGCATCACCGCGCGGCTGGTCAGGTTCATCACCGTGGACGCTGCCAGCATCGGCAGGACCATCGCGGCCGCCAGTTGGGCGGGTTTGAGCCGCCAGCAGGCGCGCAACAGCTGGCGCAGGACCGCCGTGGCCACGAACCCGGTACAGGCGGCGGTGAACGGCACGATCCAGTAGCCTGCCGGCTTGCCGTAGGCGACTGCCTGCAGCGAACCAAGCGCGAAGTACGCCAGCCAGCCGCCTGCCTGGAGGCTCCAGAACGCCTGGTGCCGGGGAAGATCTAGAGGGTGGGCCGTTGAAATGGCCATGGCGGGCTCGCGAAGACGCAGGTGCCGCCATGCTAATGCCATGCCCGGCGACATGCCGCACGGCTCATCGGCCGCCGCGCACGCTTCGGCGCAAGGATCGCCGGATCAGCCCAAGGGGCCGGGTGGCTCGCCATCGCCACCCGATTGCAGTGCCACCGGCAGGTGCCAGCCGTAGGTCACCGCCATCATGCGCRGGCCGAAGCAGAGGCCTGCGCCGACCAGGGCGCAGGGCAGCGCGGGCAGCGCCAGCCAGTGACCGAGCGCGACCACCAGTGCGCCGGCCAGCGCGGCCACCGCATACAGCTCCGCCCGCAGCACCAGCGGCACCTGCGCCAGCAGCACGTCGCGCGCGATGCCACCGCCAATGCCGGTCAGCATGCCCATCGCGGCCGCCATCGGCGGCGAGATGCCGTATTCCAGCGCCTTCTGCGTGCCGGCCACGGCGAACAGCGCCAGCCCCATCGCATCGAACAGACGCACCGGATGGTGCAGCTTCTCGATCAGCGGCGCCCAGAAGAACGTCACGATGCCAGCGGCCAGCGACGTCACGGGATAGCGCCAATCGCTGAGCGCGGCCGGTGGCGTAGCGCCGATCAGCAGGTCACGGGTGATGCCGCCAGCCGTGGCCGCGATGAACGACAGCACCAGGACGCCGAAGATGTCGAGGCGGCGGCGCACGCCCAGCGTGGCACCGCTGAGCGCGAACACGAACGTGCCGATCAGGTCGAGGATGGGGAAGAGGGTATCCATGCCGGCATTGTGCCGCCGGCGTGGCGGGCCTGCGAGCCTTGTTCCGTCAGGCCAGGATCGGCTGCATCCCCACGCCCAGGCGATTCCAGGCGTTGATCATGGCCACCGCCATGGTCAGCTCGGCGATGCCGTGTTCGTCGAAATGCGCCTTCAGCGCCTCATAGGTGCTGTCGGCCGGTGCGCCGGAGGGCAACGTAGTCAGCTGCTCCGCCCAGGCCAGTGCCGCGCCTTCGCGGGCATCGAAGAAGCGGCTGTCCCGCCAGCCGGCCAGCGTGTGCAGCTTGCGCGACTCCACCCCGGCCTTGACCAGTGCGCTGCTGTGCATGTCCATGCAGTAGGCGCAGCCGTTGATCTGCGAGACGCGCAGGAAGATGAGTTCGAGGAACTCCTTTCCCAGCACGCCGTTGTGGACGGCCGTGCTGGTGGCGTAGAGGCCGCGGAAGGCCTCGGGGACATGCTTGGGATAGTCGACGCGATGGAATTTCATGTTCATGGCAGTGCCTCAATGGCGGCCACACCGGCCACCTTCACTACCAGGACGCGCCACCGTCCTTCGCCGTGACAGCCGTACCCAACTTGTCGGGATTGGCGATGGTGAAGAGCTCGCTGATGCGCTCGCCGTCGCTCACCGCCACCATCACCGCGATCAGCACGCCATCGCGGTAGCGCAGGATCGCCGGTTCGCCGTTGGCCGTGCCCATGCACCAGGCGATGGCCGGGTCCTGGCGGCGATACGCGGCCCAGAACAGGCGCGCGATCCGGATCGCGCCCAGCAACGGACGGATGACCGCCTGTCCC
>NZ_JBGFFG010000300.1:0-4193 GCF_056175765.1 Pseudoxanthomonas sp. LjRoot204_2
GTCCACGTTCGGCGCCGAATCCGGGGCCGCGTTCGTTGCCGAAGCGGTCGCCGCCGAAGCCGCCCGGGCCGCCGCCCGGGCCACGCTTGCCAGCGCCGCCACCGGGCTTGCCACCGGCACCGGGACGTCCGCCGGGCTTGCCGCCGTAGGGCTTCTTCGGACCGCCGGGACCGGCGTTGCGATGCCCGGCAGGACCGGTGTCCACGCCGTCCGGCACGTACCAGCTGCGGAAGGCGGCCGGATTGCCATCGGGCAACGGCTTCGGGCCCTTGGGCGTGCGCTGCTTGAACGGGCGCTGCGACTGCTTGGCCGCCTGTTCGCCGCTGACGGTCAGGCCGCCGTGCGGCTTCTTGCCGCGACCGCCACGACCGCGGTCTTCGCGCACGTGGTCGAAGCGTCGCAGCTCGCGGCCTTCGTCGGCGCTGTTGTGGCCGTTGACGTAGGCGCTGCCGCTGCGGCCGCCGCCGACGTGCACGGTCGACTTGGCCGCCTTGCGCTGGCCGATCACCGGCTGCAGCGTCAGGGCGGCGGGGGTGCCGACATCCAGTCCCAGGTCCTTGCGCAGCGCTTCGACCTGCGCATCCGGCAGTTCCTGCGTCTGGCCGCGCAGCAGCGGCTGCGGCAGGCTGACCTTGCCGTAGCGCACGCGCTTCAGGCGGCTGACCTGGCAGCCCTGGGATTCCCACAGGCGACGCACTTCGCGGTTGCGGCCTTCCTTGACCACCACGCGGAACCAGTCGTGCGAATCGGTGCCGCCGATGCGCTCGATCTCGTCGAACTTCGCCGGGCCGTCCTCCAGCGCCACGCCGCGGCGCAGGCGGTCGACGATGTTGTCCGGCACGCTTTCCTGGCCTTCCGGCGCACGCACGCGCACGACGTATTCGCGCTCGACCTCGTAGGAGGGGTGCATCATCGCGTTGGCGAGTTCGCCATCGGTGGTCAGCACCAGCAGGCCGGTGGTGTTGATGTCCAGGCGGCCGATGGCGATCCAGCGCGCGCCCTTCAGTGCGGGCAGCGCTTCGAAGATCGTCGGGCGGCCTTCGGGATCTTCACGGGTGGTGACTTCGCCTTCCGGCTTGTTGTAGATCAGCACGCGCGAGGGTTCGGTCAGCGCGCTGGCGACGAACGTCTTGCCGTCCAGCTCGACGCGGTCGCCGCCCTTGACCGACATGCCGGTCTGCGCGGTTTCGCCATTGACCTTGACCAGGCCGTCGGCGATGCGCTGTTCGAGCGCGCGGCGCGAGCCCAGGCCGGCCTGGGCCAGCACCTTGTGCAGGCGTTCCTCCAGGCGGGTGGTTTCCGGCGTCTCGGCGCCTTCGCCGCGCTTCAGCGACAGCTTGCCCAGGGGGGCTTTCTTCGGGGGGGTGTTGCTCATTGTTTCTGCTCCGACGGTGCCTGGTCTTCCTGGTGGGAAGCAGCGGCGTCGTCATCTTCGGGTTGAGGTGCTTCGTCGTCCCCGGCGTCGTCGCCGGTTTCATCCGAGGGGGTGTCTTCGTCGGCATCGGCAGATGCCGGGATGTCCTGTTGTTCGTCGTCCTTGTCGCCGTGCTCGTCCACGTCTGCGTCCGCGTCCTGCGGGCTTTCAAGCCCGGTGTCGTCGACGGCATCGCCGCTGGCGATGCTGACCGGCAGCGGCGCGCCATCCAGCGGCAGCTGCGGTTCCAGTTCGCCGATGTCCTTCAGCTCGGACAGCGGCGGCAGTTCGTCCAGCCGCTTCAGGCCGAAATAGTCCAGGAAAACCTTGGTCGTGCCGAACAGCGCCGGCTTGCCGGGCACGTCGCGGTGGCCGACGACGCGGATCCACTCGCGCTCTTCCAGCGCCTGGATGATGTTGCTGCTGACCGCCACGCCGCGAACCTGTTCGATCTCGCCGCRGGTGATCGGCTGGCGGTACGCGATCAGGGCCAGGGTCTCCAGCGTGGCGCGCGTGTACTTGGTTTTGCGCTCGGTCCACAGGCGCGCGACCCACGGATGCACGTCGGCCTTGACCTGGTAGCGGTAGCCCGAGGCGACCTCCACCAGTTCGACGCCGCGGTCGGCGCAGGCGGCGGCCAGATCCTCGAGGGCCTGCTCGACGCTGCCTTCCGGCGCCGGCTCGTCCTCGGGGAACAGGCCATGCAGCTGCGCCAGCGTCAGGGGCTGGGTGGCCGCCAGCAGGGTGGCTTCCACGATGCGGTTGATGAGCGATTGATCCATGCGGTCCTGTCGTTCGGAAGTGCGGCGGGGCGTTCGTGGCCCCGGCCGGGTTCACTGGCTGTCGTTGGCGGCGTCGCTGTCGTCGAATTCGCTGGAGAACTGCAGCGGTTCGTTGGTGTTGTTCAGTGCCAGCGACTTGATGTAGATCGGGGCGAGCGGAGCTTCCTGCACGATGTCGAGCAGCTGCTCCTTGGCCAGTTCCAGCATGGCCAGGAAGGTCACCAGCACGCCCAGCTTGCCTTCCTCGGGCGTGAACATGCTTTCGAAGCGATGGAACTTGCCGTCCTCCAGCCGCGTCAGCACGTCGCCCATGCGCTGGCGCACGCTGAGCGCCTCGCGCTTGATCGCGTGGCCGGTGAACAGCTCGGCGCGCTTGAGCACGTCGTGCAGCGCCAGCAGCATTTCCTTCAGTTCCACCGGCGGCGGCAGCTTGACCGCGGCGCGATCCGGCACGTCGGCGTGCACCGGCGTGGTGTCGCGGTCCTGGCGGGGCAGGGCGTCCAGGTCCTCGGCGGCCTGCTTGAAACGCTCGTATTCCTGCAGGCGGCGGACCAGTTCGGCGCGCGGGTCGCCTTCCTCGCCTTCCTCGCTGACCGGCCGCGGCAACAGCATGCGCGACTTGATCTCGGCCAGGATGGCGGCCATCAGCAGGTACTCGGCGGCGAGTTCGAACCGCAGTTCCTGCATCACGTTGATGTAGTCCACGTACTGCCGGGTGATCTCGGCGACGGGGATGTCAAGGATGTCCAGGTTCTGCCGCCGGATCAGGTACAGCAACAGGTCCAGCGGACCTTCGAACGCATCCAGGATGACTTCCAGCGCATCCGGCGGGATGTACAGGTCCTGGGGAATCTGCAGAACAGGCTGGCCATGCACCACCGCCAGCGGCATTTCCTGCTGCTGGGGGCGCGTGGTCGGGGGTTGTGGGTTCGCGTCGGACGCGAGTTCTGGGCTCATCAAGGAACAGCCATCATGCGGGTCACCCTGCGGGCCTGCCCGAGGCAGGACGGCGCGGCACCGGCAATGCACCAACCATCATCTACGCGTCGCAGGGCGAACGCTTCCCTTAC
Source organism: Pseudoxanthomonas sp. LjRoot204_2 (assembly GCF_056175765.1). Classification (NCBI taxonomy): domain Bacteria; kingdom Pseudomonadati; phylum Pseudomonadota; class Gammaproteobacteria; order Lysobacterales; family Lysobacteraceae; genus Pseudoxanthomonas; species Pseudoxanthomonas sp. LjRoot204_2. Next base: position 3,267 of record NZ_JBGFFG010000300.1, read on the forward strand.
AGCAACCGGCAAAGCACACCGCAGGAATGCGGGGAGCGAACAGCGAGGTCGTCGGGCGCGGGCGGAGGGGGGCAGCGAATCGAACGTCCAGGAGGTCCCTCGACAGGGCAGGGAGGCCGGCGTGGCCGGGTTTTCCCCTGGACGGGCCGCTGCTTCCGGCCGTGCAATGGAGGACAGGGTAAGCGTTGGCCCTGACCGTGTCCAGCACCCGCCGCGCGGGTCGCACGTACAATTCAGTCTTCGCCCTGGGAGTGAACACCATGTGGTATGCCATTGAAGGCCATGACGGGACCGATGTCCTTCCGTTGCGCTTGGCCTCGCGACCGGCGCACCTGGCGCGCCTGACCGCCCTGCGCGACGAGGGGCGCCTGCTGCTCGCCGGTCCCTGCCCGGCGATCGATGCCGAGGATCCGGGTCCGGCCGGTTTCAGCGGCAGCATCGTCATCGCCGAATTCGATTCGCTGGAAGACGCGAAGGCCTGGGCCGATGCCGATCCCTACGTAGCCGCAGGCGTCTATGCCCGCGTCGATGTCCGGCCGTTCCGCAAGGTCCTGCCGTGAATCGGGTGGAGCGCATCCGGGCAGCTCTCGAATCCGCCCTGCGGCCGCTCGCGCTCGAGGTCGACGACGACAGTCACAAGCACGCTGGCCATGAGGGCGCCCGCGATGGGCGTGGGCATTTCACGGTGCGGATCACCAGCGAGGCCTTCGCCGGCAAGGTGCCGCTCGCCCGCCACCGGGCCGTCTACGCAGCCCTCGGCGACATGATGCAGACCGACATCCACGCCCTGGCCATCGAGGCCCGCACCCCCGACGAATCGCGCTGAGGGACTGCCCGCATCTGGCAGCGCGACATGCAGGGTGCGATGAAAACGTTTACATTCGCCCCCCTCCGATAGGCCGGGAGGGCCCCCATGAACCTGAAACC
>NZ_JBGFFG010000301.1:0-4190 GCF_056175765.1 Pseudoxanthomonas sp. LjRoot204_2
CTGGGCGGACGGCTTCGCCGCCCTTGCCCGGCCGGCGGCCGCCGATCGCGCTGCGCTGCTGCTGAGGCTCGCCGGCGGCCTGCAGGAAGTCGAAGCCGCCGCCGCGCTAGGTCTCGACGACGCTGCGTACCGCGATGCCCTCGCACGCGCCTGCCCGCGCGACTCCCTGGGATACCCCGATGCGGGCGCCTGGCGCGCCTTGGCCGAGGCGATCCAGCAGCACCTGCGGGAACTGCCGGACCACCGCCTCGCCACGCTCGCGCGCCTGCGGGAAGAGGCCCTGGCAGGGATTCGCATCACACCACCGGCACCCCAGGCGGGACCGGCAACGGCGGTTCCGGCCGCGCGCCGCCGGTATTGGATCCTGCTGCTCGCGTTCCTCCTGCTCGCGGCGGCCGGCGCGGGGCTGTGGTGGTGGCGTGGGTCGCCACCGGGGGCGACAACGTCGCTGCCGGCCGTGAGCGCGCTTTCTGATGAAGGCGTCGCGGCGCTTCCGGCGGATCCGGTGATCACCTCGGAACCGCTACCCGCCCCCGATGCGCCCGTTGGCCGCGCCGCCGGGATCGCCACCGCCGACGCTCATGCCGACTTTGCCCTCCTGTCGGACCCCGAGGGCGAAGCGCTCGCGCGCGAGGCGGATTTCCTGGCCTGGTACGTGGCGGGTGCCGGCGCGCCCACGTCTGACGCGGGAGCCGCGACCGATGCCGCCCGCTGACGTCAGGCGGGCAACGGCCCTGCGCGCGATCGCCGTGATCGTGCTGTGGGCGGGCATCGGTGCGTCGTCCGCCCAGGAGGCCTCGAATGCCGCCCGCTGGGCCGCGATGTCGCCGCTGGCGCAGGCCGCGTGGCAGCAGCGGCGCGTGGCATGGGACGCCTTGCCCGCGCACGAGCGCGAGGACCGTCGCGCGCGCTACGCCGCCTGGCGGGCGTTGGATGACGTGCAGCGCGCCCGGCTGCGTGCCGCCGCCGCCGAGATCGCCGGCCTGCCGCCGGAACACCAGGCGGCGCTGCGCACCCAGTTCAGCGTGCTGGACGCCATGCAGCGACGCGGCTGGCGCCTTGGACCGGAACTCGGCGCCGACTGGCCACGGTTGCAGCCGCTGTTCGCGTACGTGCCGCCGGCCGAACGCGAGGGCCTGTTGTCGGTGCTGCGCCGACTGGATGCGGAACAGCGCGATGACCTGGCCGCCCTGGCGCAGCGCCTGCCACCGCAGGACCGCGATGCCTTCCGCCGTGAACTGTTGGCGGTGCCGGAGGGCCAGCGCCGCGCGTGGCTGCGGCAGCGGCGCGATCGGTAACGGGGCGGCGTCGCCACGCGAGGGCGCAAGGCTCGCCTCGCGCTACGCGTTCGCCCACGTACTCAGCATCAGGTACATGGCCCCCATCACCAGCATGATGAAGTACACCGTGCCCAGCACCGAGAACTTCACCAGCGTCACCACCCCGTGCTGGCGGTACACGCGCTGCTGCATCCACAACAGGTAGAGCGGCATCCAGCAGAAGACCAGCATCTGCGCCATGCGCACCAGCCAGGAGGCGCCCTCGGGCAGCAGTCGGCCGATGCCYGCGCACAGGAAGATCGCCAGCAGGCACAGGCACAGATAGGCGTGGCTGTAGAGCGCCACCACTAGGTGCTCCAGGTAACCTCGCCGCGTCTCGATGTAGAAGAGTTTCAGCAGCACCGCGAACAACGGCACCAGTACGAACAACACCGACGGTACCGAGCCGATCAGCAGGTTGAAGAAGTGCGACGGGTCCTGCTGGATGCGCGGGATGTTCTGCTCGGCGCGCGCGAGCTTGCGGCTCAGCCACCGGTTGGCGAAGTCGGGCAGTCCGCTGAGCCGTACGGGGTTGGTCTCTGCATCGAACGGCTTGTCGCCGACGCTGATCAGGGGCTGCGCGGCCACCTCGGGCAACGGCTGGCCCTCGGGAAAACGGTCGGGCAGGGCGAGCGCAGGGTGGTCGGGCTGCAGTTCGGCGATGCGCTCGCGGGCGAGTCGCTGCGTCGAGAAGATGTTGTCTTCCATCGGCTTGCGCACGAAGCCCAGCCCGGCCGGCAGGCTGGCGCGTGCCGACACGAGGCCATCGATCGTTTCGTCGCGCAGCTTCAGCACGTCCTCGACCGTGGCGGCCTTGCTGAAATCCACGCCGCCCCGGTCGGGGGCGGCCATCAGGTTGGTGGGCTTGCCGTCGGCCGCCGCGGGGACGGACGGCGGCGCGATCTGCACGTTCGCCAGGTCTTCGGCGTGCAGGGTGAGCTTGGCCACGAAGAACGTCAGCACGGCCAGGATCACGAACAGCCGCAGCGGCGCCACGTACGGCGCGCGGTGGCCGGACAGGTACGCGTTGGCAAGTTTCCCCGGCGACATCAGCGCGCGCAGTGTGCGGAAGATGCGTCCGTCCAGGTGCCAGAACGATTCGAACACCTCCTCCACCGCATGCCCGAAGCTGCGCAGCGGGTTGTGCGCGTTCTGCCCGCACTGGTGGCAGAACCCGCCCTGCAGCGGCGTCTGGCAGTTCTCGCACGCGCGGGCGTGCACCGTGTCGGCGGGGTGCGATGACGTCATGGGGTGTTCGAACGGTGCGGGTGGCGAGCGGGTAAGATACCGGCCTCCCGTGACCCGGTGCCAGCGCGAAACCGTGCGGCCGCAGTCCGGCGGTTGATCCTCATGTCTTCCCCTGCTCTCCCGACCCCGCGCTTCGGCCAGGAAGTGCGCTCGACGGCCACGCTCGCCCTGCCGCTGGTGCTGGGCCATGTGTCCACTGGACTGATCGGTTTCGTCGACAACGTCATCGCCGGCCACCACGCCACCGCCACGCTCGCGGCGGTGACGGTGGGTACCGCGTTGCTGTGGCTGCCCATGATGGTGCCGATCGGCACGCTGATCTCGCTGACCGCCTCGGTCTCGCAACTCGATGGTGCGAACCGGCGCAGCGAGATCGCCCCCCTGTTCCGGCAGGCGCTGTGGCTGTCGCTGGGCCTTGGCCTGTTGATGTTCGCCTTCCTGAGCCTGGCGCCGCATGCGCTCGCGGCATTCGGCATCGCGCCCGACATCATCCCCGGCGCCACCGCCTTCCTGCACGGGATCCGCTGGGGCGTGCCGGCGCTGACGCTCTATTTCTGCATGCGCTACCTCAGCGAAGGCACGCACTGGACGCTGCCGACGATGATCCTCGGCTTCGGCGGACTGCTGGTGCTGGCGCCCGCCGGCTATGTGCTGGCCTTCGGCAAGTTCGGATTCCCCGAAATGGGTGCGGGTGGCCTCGGCGTCGCGTCGGCGCTGACCATGTGGCTGCAGGCGACCGCCTTCGCGATCTACCTGGCGCGATCGACGCGCTTCGCCGACCTTCAATTGTTCGCGCACCTCGAGCCGCCGCGCCGGGCACCGATCATGCAGTTGCTGCGCACCGGCCTGCCCATCGGCATCACGGTGCTGATGGAAGGCAGCCTCTTCATCGTCACCGCRCTGCTGATCGCCCGCCTCGGCGCCACGCCGGCGGCGGCGCACCAGATCGCCATCAACGTGTCGGCGCTGTGCTTCATGATTCCCATGGGCGTGGCCGAGGCCACGACGGTGCGGGTGGGGCATGCGGTGGGGGCGGGCAACGTGCAGGGCATCCGCCGCGCTGCCCATGCCGGCTATGTCATCGTGCTGGCCACGCAGGCGATGTCCGCAATGTTCCTGCTGCTGGGCCACGACCTGGTGGTGGCGCTGTACACCGATGATCTCGCCGTGGCCGCGCTGGCGGGTACGTTGCTGCTGTTCGCGGCGGCGTTCCAGTTCCCGGACGGCATCCAGGTACTGTCGGCCGGCGCATTGCGTGGGTTGAAGGACACGCGCGTGCCCATGTGGCTGGCGGTGGTCTCCTACTGGGGCCTGGGCATGCCGCTAGGTGCCGGGCTGGGCCTGGTGCTGGGCTGGGGGCCGCAGGGCATGTGGCTGGGCCTGATCGTGGGCCTGACCGCCGCGGCGGTGCTGCTGGGCTGGCGCTTCGAGCGCAGCAGCCGGCGCCACGCGGCGCTGCCGGCCGTGCCAACGGTGACCAACGGGGCATGAAAGCCCCGCCGCCGCACGCTACAGTGGCCCCAGTTTCCCGGAGCTTTCCATGAGCCAAGTCGCACCCGCACCCCGTCGCAGCCCGATCGTCGCGTTCTTCGTCGGCCTGTGGGACGTGATGAACTTCACCCG
>NZ_JBGFFG010000302.1:0-4184 GCF_056175765.1 Pseudoxanthomonas sp. LjRoot204_2
GGTCTCGCCCTCGGGGGTGGTGCATTCGTACATCGGCTTGGGCGGGCTGAGGTAGACCACGCGGGGCGCCGGCGCCGCAGGGGCGACGAGTGGCGGAGGGGGCGTGGCGGCGCTGGCCGGCACGTGCGGCGGATCCTGGGGCCGCTGCATGGCACGGACTTCCTGTTTCTCGCCCTTCAGACAGGGTGAATCGCGCAGCGCGACGTTGCCGTTGGGGGCAACACAGCGGTAGATCGTCACCGGGGGCAGTGGGGCCGGCTGCGCGTGAGGGACCGACGGCAACGCCGTCAGCAAGGCGATCAGCAGGCGTGGAGTCGGGCGGCGCACGGGCCCATGGTGCGCGCCGCAGCGTTCGATGGAAAGGCGATGGTGCGGCCCGTATGGCCGTCAGTCACGCAGCGACTGCCCGGTGAGGGCATCGCGGATGACGGTGGGCCGGTCCAGGCCCCCCGTGAGGCCGGGCACGAGCGCATCGACCCGCGCCAGCAGGGCGGGATCGAGCGCGGCCGCCTCGCTCACCGCGGGCTTGCCGCTCAGGTTGGCGCTGGTGGAGACGAGGGCGCCGCCGTACGCCTCGCACAGGCCCACCACGACCGGATGCGCGCTGACGCGCACCGCGATGCCCCGGTGCGCACCGGTGATCCAGCGCGGCGCCTGTGCGGACGCCGGCATCACCCAGGTATGCGGGCCGGGCCAACTGGACAGTACGTCGGTGAGGCGTGCGGTGGGCACGGCGGCGATGTCGATCAACGGCTTGAGCTGTTCCAGCGTGGCGGCGATCAGGATCAGGCCCTTGTCGACCGGGCGCTGCTTGATCGCCAGCAGCCGGTGCACCGCGCCCTCGTCGAACGGATCGCAGCCGAGACCCCACACGGCCTCGGTGGGGTAGGCGATCACGCCTCCACTGCGGATGACGTCGGCGGCTTCCTCGATGGTCCGTTCGGTGGGCATGGCGTCGGTATCGTTGCGGGGCGTCAGAAGGGCGCGTCGTCTCCGGCGGCGACCTTGGCCGCAGCCTTCTTCACCGTCTTCTTGGCGGCTGTCTTCTTCGTGGCCGTCTTCTTGGCCGTCTTTTTCGCCGCTTTCTTCACCGCCTTCTTGGCGGGTGCCTTCTTGGCGGCGTCGGCCTTGGGCGCGGCAGCCTTCTTCACAACGGCTTTCTTCGTCGCCGCCTTCTTGCCGAAGCCCTTGCGCACCGGCTTGCCGGTTTCTTCCAGCAGCTTCGTCACTTCGTCGAAGGTGAGCGACGCCGGCTCGCGATCCTTGGGAATCTTGCCGTTGAGCTTGCCGTCGCTGATGTACGGGCCGAAGCGGCCGTTCAGCACCTGGATGTCACTGCCGTCGAATTCCTTGATGATGCGGTTGCGCGCGATCTCTTCCTTCTCTTCGATCAGGAACACCGCGCGCGCCAGGTCGATCGTGTACGGGTCGTCTTCCTTCTTCAGCGAGGCATACACGCTGCCGCGCTTGGCGAAGGGACCGAAGCGGYCGATGCCCACGCTGACCTCTTCATCCTTGTCCTGCCCCAGCTTGCGCGGCAGCTTGAACAGCTCCAGCGCGTCTTCCAGCGTAATGGTGTGCATCGACTGACCGGGGCGCAGCGAGGCGAACTCCAGCTTCTCGTCGGTGTCCTTGTCGCCGATCTGCGCATACGGACCATAACGGCCCAGGCGCACGCTGACCGGCTTGCCGGACTTGGGATCGTTGCCGAGTTCGCGCGCGCCGGTGGCTTCGCTGCGGTCGACCGTTTCCGCCTTTTCGTCCACCAGTTCCTTGAACGGGCCCCAGAACTTTTCCATCAGCGGCACCCACTCTTCCTCGCCGCGGGAGACGGCATCGAGCTCGTCCTCCAGCTTGGCGGTGAAGTCGTAGTCCACGTACTGGGTGAAGTGGCCGGACAGGAACTTGCTGACCGCGCGGCCCACATCGCTGGGCTTGAACGCGCGGCCTTCCATTTCCACGTATTTGCGGAAGATCAGCGTCTGGATGATCGACGCGTAGGTCGACGGACGGCCGATGCCGTATTCCTCGAGCGCCTTGACCAGCGCCGCTTCGGTGAAGCGCGGCGGCGGCTGGGTGAAATGCTGGTCGGCGTGGATGCGGTCCAGCGGCACGGTGTCGCCGGGCTTCATCGGCGGCAGCTTGCGCCCTTCGTCGTCGTCCTCGGCGTTCTTCTGGTCCTTGCCTTCCTCATACACGGCGAGGAAGCCGGGATCGACCACGGTGGTGCCGCTGGCACGGAAGCTGTGCTGGCTGCCCGCGGCGAGGTCGACGCTGACGGTGTTGAGCGTGGCCGGCACCATCTGGCAGGCGACGGCGCGCTTCCAGATCAGGTCGTACAGCTTGCGCTCGTCGTCGCTCAGGTACTTGGCTACCTGCGCCGGCGTGCGCAGCGCGCTGGTCGGGCGGACGGCTTCGTGCGCTTCCTGCGCGTTCTTGGACTTGGTGACGTAGACGTTGGGCTTGTCCGGCAGCGCCTGCGTGCCGTAGTCGCGCGCGATGACGTCGCGGATCTCGGCCAGCGCATCCTGTGACAGGCTCACCGAGTCGGTACGCATGTAGCTGATCAGGCCAACCGTGCCTTCATCGCCGATGGCCACGCCTTCGTACAGCTTCTGTGCCACCTGCATCGTCTTGCGGGTCGTGAAGCCGAGCTTGCGCGAGGCTTCCTGCTGCAGCGTGGAGGTGGTGAACGGCGGCGCCGGGCGGCGCTTGCGTTCCTTGCTGGTCACGTCGGTGACGTGCAGCGCGCCTTGTGCGGCCTGCTGGATGCGCAGGCGGGCGGCTTCGGCGGTGTCGCCGTCGGTGACGGTGAACTGTTCGAACTTCTGGCCGTCCAGCCTGGTGAGCTTGGCGGTGAACGCCTGGCGCGGATGCGCGCACTCGGCCTCGATGCTCCAGTACTCGCGGGCGATGAAGGCTTCGATCTCCTCCTCGCGCTCGACGATCATGCGCAAGGCCGGCGACTGCACGCGGCCGGCGGACAGGCCGCGCTGGACCTTGCGCCACAGCACCGGCGAGAGGTTGAAGCCGACCAGGTAGTCCAGGGCGCGCCGCGCCTGCTGCGCGTYGACCAGGTCGCCTGCGATCTGCCGCGGCTGGCCCATGGCTTCCTTGATGGCGCGAGGGGTGATCTCGGTGAACACCACCCGGTGCAGCGGCTTGTCCTTCAGCAGGCCGCGCTCTTTCAGGATCTCGGCGATGTGCCAGCTGATCGCCTCGCCTTCGCGGTCCGGGTCCGTGGCCAGGAAGATGTCGTCGGCACCCTTGGCGGCCTTGGCGATGGCATCGACGTGCTTCTCGTTCTTCTCGATCAGGTCGTAGCGCATGGCGAACCCGTTGGCCGGGTCCACCGCACCTTCTTTCGGCACCAGGTCACGGACATGGCCGTAGGACGCCAGGACGGTGAAGTCCTTGCCGAGGTATTTGTTGATCGTCTTGGCCTTGGCGGGCGACTCGACGATGAGCAGGTGCTTGGGCATGTCAGGGATTCAGGGGAGTTCGGGTGGGCCGTCCGGGGCCGGCTAGGGTGCCCCGGATGCGGGCGCCAGAGAAGCGGACGCCCGGAGCGGGGGCCCCGGGCGTTCAGTTTCCTATTTATAGTGGTGTCACGGCCGGGGCCGGGCTGTCAAGCCGTATCCGCCCGCCGGACGTCCCCGGGAGCTCAGCGCCAGTTGCCGTTGCCCATCGAGGCGATGGCCGCGAAGGCGACGATCATGAGGATCAGCGCGCCCACCACCAGCAGTCCGCCGATGATCAGGACCACCATCGCCACCGTGCCCAGTTCCTCGCGCTGGCGCTCGGGTTGGGCCGTGAACGCCCACTTGTCGACGACCAGGGTGTCGCAGATGAGGTCGTGCAGTGCCTGCTTGCGGCCGGTGAAGGCGGCCATCAGGAACCCGATGCCGAGGATGATCATGGACAGGAACGTGGCCCAATAGCGGCCGAATCCGCGCAGGAAGCTGATCTTCTCGCCACTGGTACGCACGACCTTGATGCCGATGGCGAGCTTGCCCGGCGTGGCCATCAGCCCGGCCGCGGAATGGAACCAGCCGTACGTCAACGCCATGAGCAGGTACGAAATGCCCGATTCGCCGACGTTGAAGGTGGAAGCGGCCCCGAAGGAGCTCGAGAAAGCGTTGCCCATGCCCAGCAGCCCGGCGACGATCGCGGCAACGATGCCG
>NZ_JBGFFG010000303.1:0-4177 GCF_056175765.1 Pseudoxanthomonas sp. LjRoot204_2
AGGCAATGCCACCCGCGAGATGATCGTGGCGCGGGCCTACGACATCGCCGCCCGGCACGGGCTGGAAGGCCTGTCGATCGGTGAGCTGGCCACGGCCGCCGGCATGTCGAAGAGCGGCGTCTTCGCCCACTTCGGCTCCCGCGAAGACCTGCAGCTGACCGTGCTGGAGTGGACGGCCGAGCGCTACGCCCGCGCCGTGATCGGGCCGGCCATCAGCCAGCCGCGCGGCCTGCCGCGCCTGCGCGCCATCATGGAACACTGGTTCCAGTGGGTCTGCGACAACCCGGATGGTTGCGTGATCCTGGCCGCCGCCCATGAATACGACGCCCGCCCGGGCCTGCTGCGCGACCGCATCGTCGATTGGCTGCTGCAGCTGCGCCAGCAACTGGTCAAGGCGATCGGCATGTGCATCGACACCGGTGAGCTGTCGCCGAAGACCGATCCGGTCCTGCTCGCGTTCGAACTGTTCGCCGTCGCCCAGGGCCTGCACGACGCCCGGCTTTATGACGCCGAACAGGCCCCGCTGCTCGCCCGCCGTTCCCTGGACCGCCTGCTGGCGTCCTACGGCGCACCCGCTGTCTCCACCCCCGCCTGACGCCCCCGAGGTCCACCGCCATGGCCGCTGTCACTGTCCGTCAAAATAGCACGACCGTTCGTAAACCCCTCGCGCTGCGCCTGCTGAGCGCCCGTCTCGCCGTCGGCAGCTGGCTCGCCCCGCGCAGCACGCTGACCCGGGCGTTCCAGCTCTTTTGCACGCCGATGCCCGGTGCCCGCACGCGAGCCAGACAGGCCGACACCGGCGGCGCGCGGCTGGGCGAACTGGCCTTCGGCCGCGAACGCCTGACCACCTATACCTGGGGCGATCCGGCCCGCGAACCGACCGTGCTGCTGGCCCATGGCTGGTCCAGCTTCGGCCTGCGCTTCCTGCCGTGGGTGGAACCGCTGCGCCGCGCCGGCTATGCCGTGGTGACGTTCGACCAGCCCGCGCATGGCCGCAGCAGCGGACGCCGCGCCACGCTGCCGATGTTCGCCGAAGCGATCGCCCGGGTCGCCGACCACACCGGTCCGCTGGCCGCYGTCGTCGGTCATTCGCTCGGCGGCGCCGCGAGCGCGATCGCAATGGCGCGCGGGCTGCAGGCCGAGCGCGTGATCCTGCTGGCGCCCGCCGCCGATCCGTTCGATGCCGCGCGCCGCTTCGGCGGCATGGTGGGGCTGGCGCAGTTCCTCAGCCGGCGGCTGTTCGACGAGTACCAGGAACTCACCGCGCACGACATCCGCGACCTCCACGCGCAGGCCACCGCGCCGCAGATCGCGCGGCCCGGCCTGGTCGTGCACGACCTGGAAGACACCGACGTGCCGTGGTGCGAAGGCGAGCGCTACGCGCGCTACTGGCCGCAGGCCACGCTGCTCAGCACGAACGGGCTCGGCCACCATCGCGTGACCATCGCGCCGGAAACGCTCGATGCCGCCTTGCGCTTCCTGCGCGGCGAAGCCGTGGGACAACGCGTGGTGTCCACGCGCGAGCTGCCGTTCGGCCTGTGCTGACGCGAACGGCGTGACCGCACGCCACCGTAGGGTGCGCGTGCGGTGTCCACTGGTGTGCAATTGGTGAGGTGATCACGCGCGAGCGGCTACAATCCCGCGTCTGTCCGTCCTGCAAGTGAGCACGCGTGAGTACACCCGCCAGCCAGTTCCCCGCCACCCAGGCCGACGCCACGCCGCTGCGCTTCGTCACCGCCGCCAGCCTGTTCGACGGGCACGACGCGGCCATCAACATCATGCGCCGCCTGATCCAGGGCGAGGGTGCGGAAGTGATCCACCTCGGCCACAACCGCAGCGTCGAGGACGTGGTCCGCGCCGCGCTGCAGGAAGACGCCGACGGCATCGCGCTGTCCAGCTACCAGGGCGGGCACGTCGAATACTTCAAGTACATGGTCGACATGTTGAAGGAACGCGGCGCCGGCCACGTGCGCGTGTTCGGCGGCGGCGGCGGCACCATCACGCCGGAAGAGATCGCCGAACTGCAGGCCTACGGCGTGGAGCGCATCTACCACCCGAACGACGGCATGAAGATGGGCCTGGTCGAAATGATCCAGGACGTGGTCAAGCGCGCCGAAGAAGGCCGCGTGCAGGTCGCCGCCGATCGCGACGCCGCGCCCGCGCAGCCCAAGCTCACCGACGAGGCCGGCATCGGCCGCGTGCTCAGCGCCATCGAGGACGGCCGCTATTCCGACGCCGACCTGGAGAAGCTGCGCGCGCAGTGGGCCAAGGGCCCGCATGCGCCGTTCCCCGCGCGGCCAACGCCGGTGGTCGGCATCACCGGCACCGGCGGCGCCGGCAAGTCGTCGGTCACCGACGAACTGATGAACCGCTTCCTGTCCTGCTTCCCGCAGATGCATATCGCGGTGATCTCGGTCGATCCCACCCGTCGCCGCACCGGCGGCGCGCTGCTCGGCGACCGCATCCGCATGAACGCGCTGCGCAGCGACCGCATCTACATGCGCTCGATGGCCACGCGCCGCCAGCACGTGGCGACCAATGCGGTGTTGAAGGACTGCATCGCGTTCCTGAAGTCGCTGGGCTTCGACCTGGTGATCGTCGAGACCGCCGGCATCGGCCAGAGCGATTCGGAAATCGTCGACCTGGTCGACTTCCCGATGTACGTGATGACCAGCGACTACGGCGCGGCCAGCCAGCTGGAGAAGATCGACATGATCGACTTCGCCGAGCTGATCGTGCTGAACAAGTACGACAAGCGCGGCGCCGAAGACGCGCTGCGTGACGTGCGCAAGCAGTGGAAGCGCAACCGCGTGGCCTTCCAGACGCCGGACGCCGACGTGCCGGTGTATCCCACCATCGCCAGCCAGTTCAACGACCCCGGCGTCAGCTGGATGTTCGCCAACCTGTGCCGCCTGCTGCGCGAGAAGCTGCAGCTGCCAGCCGAGAAGTGGACGCCCGCGCTCGATACCGAACTGAAGGAGCCGCGCGCCACCGTTCTGATCCCCGGTAGCCGCGTGCGCTACCTGGCCGAAATTGCGGAGCAGGGCCGCGGCATCAACCGCCGCATCGAGACCGAAGCCGAGACCGCCAGCCGCGCGCAGCATTACTGGAATGCGTTGAAGGACCTGGAAGATCCGGCACTGCCGAAGGCGCTGGAGTTGTATGCATCGGATGCCGTCGTGGGMGCGACGTCAGTCGCGACTCACGTCGCTCCCACGGAGCAGCATTCCATCGACCGTTCGCTGCTTACGCTGCGCCAGCGCTACAACGATGCCCTCCAGTCGCTGTCGTCCGAAGCGCTCAAGCTGCTGCGCGAATGGCCGGCCCGCCACAAGGCCGTGACCGATCCGGTCAACGAGTACCAGGTGCGCGGCAAGACCATCCGCATCGAGAACTACCGCGAATCGCTCAGCCACCAGCAGATCCCGAAGATCGCGCCGCCGCCGTACCAGGGCTGGGGYGAACTGCTGACGTTCCTGCAGAAAGAGAACCTGCCCGGCAGCTATCCGTACACCGGCGGCGTGTATCCGTACCGCCGCACCGGCGAGGACCCCATCCGCATGTTCGCCGGCGAAGGCACGCCGGAGCGCACCAACCGCCGCTTCCATTACCTGTCGGTCGGCCAGCCGGCCGCGCGCCTGTCCACCGCCTTCGACAGCGTCACGCTGTACGGCGAAGACCCGGCGCCGCGCCCGGACATCTACGGCAAGATCGGCAACTCCGGCGTCAACATCCCCACGCTGGACGACATGAAGAAGCTGTACTCCGGCTTCGACCTGTGCGCGCCGACCACCTCGGTGTCGATGACGATCAACGGCCCGGCGCCGATCATCCTAGCGATGTTCATGAACACCGCCGTCGACCAGCAGGTGGAGAAGTACCTGAAGGCCGACGACGCGCGCTGGGCCGAAGCGAGCGCGAAGATCGATGCGTTCTTCGAAGGTCGCGCGCGTCCGCAGTACCACGGCGAACTGCCGCCGACCAACAACGGGCTGGGCCTGGGCCTGCTGGGCATCACCGGCGACCAGCTGGTGGATGAAGACACTTACGCCCGCATCAAGGCCGAGACGCTGGCCACCGTGCGCGGCACCGTGCAGGCCGACATCCTCAAGGAAGACCAGGCGCAGAACACCTGCATCTTCAGCACGGAGTTCGCCCTGCGCATGATGGGCGACAT
>NZ_JBGFFG010000304.1:0-4153 GCF_056175765.1 Pseudoxanthomonas sp. LjRoot204_2
GCGCTGGAATGGGCCGCAGCCGAAGTGGTGGCCGACGACGACCTGTCGAAGGGCGACGACTGATCGACGGCGTCTGACGTTCCCATCGGAACGGACGATCACCGGAAAGCCCGCGCAAGCGGGCTTTCCGCSTTTCCGGGGTCCGGTTTCGCGTTGCCGTGGAGACGCGACTGGCATAGTCTGGCGGCATGAATTCCGGCCGTACCGCCAAGGCGCTCCGCAGCCCTGCTTCGTCCCGTGACGAAAGCGTGCCGGAGTATGTCGCCCAGTTCGAGAAGTTGGTGGCATACCTGCCGAAGGCGCAGCTGCCGTTGCTGCGGCGCGCGTGGGAAGTCGGTGCGGCCGCGCATGCCGGACAGACCCGCAAGTCCGGCGAGCCCTACATCACCCATCCCGTGGCGGTGGCCGGCGTGCTGGCCGAGCTGGGGATGGATGCCGAAACGCTGATCGCCGCGATCCTGCATGACACCATCGAGGATACGCCGCTGACCGGCGCCGACATCGCCGCCGAGTTCGGCGAATCGGTCGCCGAGCTGGTGGAAGGCGTCACCAAGCTGGACAAGCTGAAGTTCCGCGATCGCCAGGAAGCGGCGGCCGAGAGTTTCCGCAAGATGCTGCTGGCGATGTCGCGCGACCTGCGCGTCATCATGATCAAGCTGGCCGACCGCCTGCACAACATGCGGACACTGGGCGCGCAGAGTGCCGAGGCGCGCGGGCGCATCGCGCGCGAAACGCTGGAGATCTACGCGCCCATCGCGCAGCGGCTGGGCATGAACCTGGTCAAGTCGGAACTGCAGGACCTGGGGTTCCGCGCGCTGCATCCGTGGCGGCACGCGGTGATCGAGAAGCACATCCGCAGCCAGCCGGTGATGCGTCGCGAATCGATGGCCCAGATCGAGGCGCACCTCTCGCAGCGCCTGGCGAAGGAAGGCATCGAGCATCGCCTGGTCAGCAGGGTGAAGACGCCCTGGAGCATCTACCAGAAGATGCGCGGCGAAGGCAAAAGCTTCGATCGGGTGATGGATGTGTTCGGCTTCCGCGTCGTCGTGGATTCCGTGCCGTCGTGCTACCACGCACTGGGTGCGGTGCATGCGCAGTACAAGCCGCTGGACGGCCGGTTCCGCGATTTCATCGCCATTCCCAAGGCCAACGGCTACCAGTCGCTGCATACGGTGCTGTTCGGTCCCTACGGGTCGCCGATCGAGGTACAGATCCGCACCACCGAGATGGACCTGGTCGCCGAGCGCGGCATCGCGGCCCACTGGACCTACAAGTTCGGCACCGATGCCCCGAACAGCGCGCAGAACCGTGCGCATGCGTGGATCGTGGAGCTGATCGACAACCAGCGCGCGGCGGGCTCGTCGCTGGAGTTCCTCGACAACGTGAAGGTGGACCTGTTCCCGGACGAGGTCTATCTGTTCACGCCGAAGGGCAAGATCCTGTCGCTGCCGCGCAATGCCACCGCGCTCGACTTCGCCTACGCGGTGCACACCGATGTCGGCAACCAGGCGGTCGCCTCGCGCGTGGACAAGAAGCTGGTGCCCTTGCGTACGAAGCTGGCCAGCGGACAGAGCGTGGAGATCATCACCGCCAAGTCCGCGGCGCCGAAGCCGCAGTGGCTCGAGTTCGTCGTCACCAGCAAGGCGCGGACCGCGATCCGCCACCAGCTGAAGCAGCTCGAACACGAGGACGCCGTGCAGCTGGGCCACCGGATGCTCGACCGCGCGCTGGAGGACCTCGACAGCTCGCTGGAGCGGCTGCCGCAGCAGCGCCTCGAGGCCTTCCTCAGCGAGCACAAGTACCCACGCCTGGAGGCCTTCCTGGCCGATGTCGCGCTGGGCAACTGGATGCCGTCGCAGGCGGCGCAGGCGCTGACCGCGTTCGCCGAACTGCGCGGTGGCGGGCATTCCAAGCATTCGCAGGAAAAGATCCTGATCACCGGCGGCGAACGCGGCGTGGTCAGCTTCGCGCAGTGCTGCCRGCCGATTCCGGGCGACGAGATCATGGGCTACCACACCGCCGGCAAAGGCATCGTGGTGCATCGGCTCGACTGCCCCAACGTCACCGAATTCCGCAAGTCGCCGGAGCGCTGGGTGCCGATCGCATGGGACGCGAAGGTCACCGGCGACTACGACGCCGCGTTGCTCATCGACGTGGAGAACCGTCCCGGCGTGCTGGCGCAGGTCGCCGCCGCGGTGGCCAAGAGCCAATCCAACATCGAGCGCGTCGAATACCTCGAGCGCGACATCAACGTCGCCGTGCTGCGCTTCTCGATTCAGGTGCGCGACCGTAACCACCTGGCGGAAGTGATGCGCCGGTTGCGGCGCCTCAATGTCGTGCACGGCGTCCGTCGCCAGTGACGTAGGTCGGGCGCAGGCCCGGCGTGCTGATGCTTGTGCTTGCGGCGCTGTAGTTCGGCAGGGTTCCCTGGTCGCTTAAAGCCATCGCGATCCGATCGGCCACGATGGCGGGCCGGGGCCCGCCCTACGTAGAATCCGGGTATCCACACAGGAGTCGCGCATGACCAGGCAGATCATCCACACCGAACAGGCACCCGCCGCCATCGGCCCGTATTCGCAGGCGGTTCGCGCGGGCAACACGGTGTACTTCTCCGGCCAGATCCCGCTGGATCCGGCGACCGGCAATCTGGTGGATGGCGACATCACCGCGCAGGCGCGCCGCGCGTTCGACAACCTCAAGGCGGTGGCGGAAGCGGCAGGCGGTTCGCTCGATCGCATCGTGCGCCTCGGTCTGTACCTGACCGACCTGTCGCAGTTCGCTGCAGTCAATGCGGTGATGCAGGATTATTTCGCCGCGCCGTATCCGGCACGCTCGACGATCGAAGTATCCGGCCTGCCGAAGGGCGCGGCGTTCGAGGTCGATGCCGTGATGGTGCTCGACTGAGTCCTGCCGGGCGTGCGTGCTTCAGGCCGTGCCGCGGGATGAGGGCGGCCGCCGGGTTTCGCTGGGCGTATGCCCGGTCCAGCGTTTGAACGCGCGCCGGAACTCGCGCACGTCGTTGAACCCGATCTGGGTGCCCACCGTGGCGATGGTCATTTCCGCGTCCTGCAGCAGTTCCAGTGCGCGCTCCGTGCGCACACGGTCGTGCACGGCGCTGAAGCTGGTGCCTTCCTCGGCGAGCTGCCGACGCAGCGTGCGCTCGCTGAGGTGGAGTGCAGCCGCCACGTCGGTCATCTGCGGGTTGTCGCGCAGCCGTGGACGCAGTTGCCGTTCGACGGCGGCGGTGGTCTCGCCGCGCAGCGACATCGCCGTCAGTTGTGCACGGCACAGGGCCAGCGCCTGGCCCGAGGTCACCGGGTTGTAGCTGGTGAAGGGCAGCTCCAGCCAGCGCCGGTCGACCACCATCGCGTGCTGCGCTTGGTTGAAGCGGACGTCGCACCCGAACAGGTCGGTGTAACGCGCGGCATAGCGCGGCGCCGGATAACCGAGTTCGAGACGCAATGGCCGGAACTCCGGCCCGACCAGTTCACGGGCCAGCATCAGCGTGCTGGCGAACATCTCCTCGCACAGGAACGGCAGCAGGTCCGCGGCCTCCTCCGGCGCGGTCGCGACCACGGCCAGGCTGCCGTCGTTGCGGTCCTGCATGTCCAGGTCCATCAGGGGGCCGAGGTTGCGCTGGTACTCCAGGCCGATCTGCACGGCGTCGCCGAACGTGGGTGCCGTCTTCATCGCCAGGCCCAGCAGGCCGAAGTTGCCGCCGTTCTGCTTCTCGCCCATGGCCAGCCCCACGCCGTCGATGGGCAGGGTCGGCAGCGCGCGGCGGATGATCTCGCTGGCCTGGCGGTAGGACACGCGCGCCTGCGGGTCGTGGATCTCCTGCACGTTCAACCGCATGCCGGCGAACCAGCTTTCCGCTTTCACGCCGAATTCGCCGGCCAGCAGCACCAGGCCGCACAGCATGTTGGTGGGCAGATTGGCGATCGACAGGCGATTGCCCAGTCCGGTTTTCCAGCGCATCGGAGCTCCTCCAGCTTGTCCGCTTTGCCCCCCGTAGTATGCCGCTCCCGCCCTCCGCGTCACATAGGCCGGCGCACCAGACTGGCCGGTACTACGCAGGCGTATGGGAGGGGAGACTCATGCAGCGCACCATTTCCGTGGCAGTGGCGGGCGCGCTGGCGCTCCTGGCGGGAGC
>NZ_JBGFFG010000305.1:0-4145 GCF_056175765.1 Pseudoxanthomonas sp. LjRoot204_2
GTGCCTGGCCATCACGTGCATCACGCTGTGGGGGAATGGATCCTGCCGCGCCTGCAACGCGCGCATCGCCATGACCGTACAGACAGCACCCACCACCAGGCCGATCAGGAAGAGGAAGAGGTAGCGCGACGCGGCGGAGGGCTTCTTGGTGTCGGGTTGGCTGGCCATGCGGCGGGCTCCTTGTGGATGACGCCGCGATGGTACGACGGCCATCACGGTTTGCGCCACGGCTTACACTGGCGCCATGAAGAAAGAACTCCGGGACCGGTTCGCCGGCATCGACCGCCTCTATGGCGTGGGAACCGTAGAACGCCATGCGCAGGCGCGCGTCGCCGTGGTGGGCATGGGCGGCGTGGGCTCGTGGGTGGTGGAGGCACTGGCGCGCTCCGGTGTGGGTCATCTCACATTGATTGATGCCGACGACATCTGCGTATCCAACACCAACCGCCAATTGCCGGCCCTCGAAGGGCACTACGGGCGCAACAAGGCCGAGGCGATGGCCGAGCGGTGCCGCGCGATCAACCCCCTGATCGATATCGATGCCGTGCCGCAGTTCCTCACGTCCGGCAACATGGGCGAGCTGCTGGATCGCGGCTTCGACCTGGTGCTCGATGCGTGCGACAGTTTCCGGGTCAAGGTGGAAATGATCGCCTGGTGCCGCCGCCGCAAGCTGCCGATCGTGGTGTCCGGCTCCGCCGGCGGTCGCACCGATCCCACCCAGATCCGCCTGCGTGATCTTTCGCGTACCGAACACGACGCGCTGCTGGCGCTGGTGCGCAAGAAGTTGCGCGCGGAGTTCAATTTCCCCAAGAACAGCGACCGCTACTTCGGGGTGCAGGCCGTGTACTCGCTCGAAAACGTCAAGTATCCGCAGGCCGACGGCAGCGTCTGCGGCCTGCGCCCGCAGCTGGGGGCGGATGCGGCGCTGAAACTGGATTGCGGTGTGGGGCTGGGGGCCGCCACCCATATCACCGGTGCGTTTGCGTTCGCGATGGTGGGCAAGGCGCTCGAACTGCTGGCCAAGCCCGCGAAGACGGCGGTCAGGCCACCGGCAGCTTGAAAAGGCGCTCGGCGTTGCGCGTGGTCGCGGCAGCGACGTCCTCCGGCGCTATGTCGCGCAGGCTGGCAATCACGTCGCGCACTACGGACAGGCGTTCGGGCTCGTTGCGTTGCCCGCGGATGCCGGCGTCCGGCTGGTCCGGCGCATCGGTCTCCAGCAGCAGGTAGTCGAGCGGCATCGTGCGTGCCAGTGCGCGCAGGCGGTTCGCACGCTCGTAAGTGACGGGTCCGCCCAGGCCGATCAGGAAACCCATCCGCCACAACTGGCGCGCCTGCYCCGGGCTGCCGGAGAAGCTGTGGACGACGCCGGTCAGTCCACCCACGCGCCTGATCGCTGCGATCACGGCGTCCACCGCGCGTCGTGCATGCACGATCACCGGCAGGCCGAATTCGCGCGCCACCCGCAGTTGGCCATCGAAATACTGCTGCTGTGCGTCGGCATCCAGACCGTCCACGAAGAAGTCCAGCCCGCACTCGCCGACCGCCACCGGATGCTCGCGCTGGATCCACTGCCACAGTGCGTCTAGATGCTCCGGGCGATGCTCGGCGAGGTACATCGGATGCAAGCCATAGGCGGGGAACAGACCGGAGTCCTGCAGGCAGACGTCACGAAGTCCCGGCCAGGTCGACGCGGCAACCGCCGGAACGATCTGGCGCGTCACCCCGGCGCTGCGCGCACGCGCGAGCGCCGCGGCGCGATCGCCATCGAACTCGGGCGCGTCGAAATGGCTGTGGCTGTCGACCAGCATCTGTCAGCGCTGGGTGGGCTCGATGGCGGGCGGTGGTTCCTTGCGCCGTTTCCAGTTCGCCAGCAACAGGGTGCCCAGGCCGAAGAGGATTTCGTCCACGAACGGGAAGGGATCGGGCAGGAACAGCGTGACGACGAAGAGCGCAGCCGTGATCTTGAACAAGGTCGGATAGCGCAGCTTGCGGGCCCAGTCGAGCAACGGCAGCAGTAGCGGGTTCGGCATGGAGGAGACTCGTTCCGGAGTGCAACGGACGCCACGCTAGCATGATCCGAACGTCGCGGAAGCGTTCATTTTTCGTTCGTTTTCGTGGGCCTTCACCGGTACTTTGTTCAGGTTCCCAGTGGTGCAATGATGGCCAATGTGAATCGGGGCAGCCCGACTTGGAGGCAGCGATGAAGAGCAATACCACAACGATTCTGGTTGCCGTCGGCGCATTGCTGGTGGGCGGTGTCGCCACGGCGGCATTCCTCAAGGGCGGCGACAAGAGCCCGACCGGCCAGGACGGCCTGGTGACGTCGGCCGATGGCACGCTGGTCACGGATGACGCGGCCATGATCGACAACCAGATCCCCACGGGCACGTTGCAGTACGCCACCGTGGTGAAGTCGGAGCCGGTCACCAGTTCCGAGAAGCTGTATGCGACGGTGATCGGCACCGAGGCGGTGCGCGAGACCTCCACGACCAGTTCGCCGCGCGAGGTGTGCGAAGACGTGGTCGTGCAGGAGCGCCTGCCCGAACGCGATGGCAACGCGGGGGGTACGGTGGCCGGTGCGGTGATCGGTGGCCTGCTGGGCAACCARGTMGGCGGYGGCAACGGCAAGAAGGCGGCCACCGTCGTGGGTGCCGTCGCGGGCGGTGCGATCGGCAACCAGGTGGACAAGCGCCACGTGGGTGGCCGGGTCGTGAATCGCACCGAGCGCCAGTGCCACACCGAGAACGCGACGTCGGAGTCGTCGCGGGTGACGGGTTACAACGTGACGTACCGCAATCCTGATGGCTCCACCGGCACCATGCGCATGGACAGCAAGCCGGGCAACCGTATTGCGCTCGGCACCACCGACAAGGTGATCGGCTACGACGTCACCTACCGTTTCGATGGTCAGGACAAGACGATCCGCCTGGACCAGAAGCCGGGCGATCGCCTGCCGGTGATCGACGGCCAGGTGGTGACCCAGACGGCCAGCGTGGATGCCCCGGACAAGGGCTGACGATCCGGCCCGGACCGGGCCTGCATTTCAACGTGGCACCCCGCAAAGGCCGGCATTTCGCCGGCCTTTGCTGTGCGGACTGGCGCTTACCGCCCCCGATGGCCAACGCATACAATCACCGGATACCTCATATGCCGGTTGAAGCGCGATGGCCCTGAACCCGTACGACCTGTTCGATGTCCGTTCCCTGCTGAGCGAAGAGGAGCGCGCCGTCCAGGACGCCGTCGCCCGCTTCACCGACGAGCGCGTGCGCCCGATCATCGGCGATGCCTTCGACCAGGGCCGGTTTCCGAAGGAACTGGTGCCGGAGATCGCCGAGCTCGGCCTGCTGGGTTCCTCGCTGCCGGAAAAGTACGGTTGCGCCGGCCTCAACGCGGTCAGCTACGGCCTGATCTGCCAGGAACTCGAGCGCGGCGACAGCGGTATCCGCAGCTTCGTCAGCGTGCAGTCCTCGCTGTGCATGTATCCCATCTACGCCTACGGCAGCGAAGAACAGCGTGAGCGCTGGCTGCCGGACATGGCGGCCGGCAAGGTGATCGGGTGCTTCGGCCTGACCGAGCCCCACGGCGGCTCCGACCCGGCCAACATGAAGACCCACGCGCGCCGCGATGGCGACGATTGGGTCATCAATGGCTCGAAGATGTGGATCACCAACGGCAACCTGGCCGACATCGCGATCCTCTGGGCGCAGACCGACGACGGGATCCAGGGCTTCCTGCTCGAGAAGGGCATGGCCGGGTTCACCGCGCAGGAGATCAAGCACAAGATGAGCCTGCGCGCATCGGTGACCAGCGCGCTGTTCTTCGACAACGTGCGCGTGCCCGACAGCAGCCGCCTGCCCAACGTCAAAGGCCTGAAGGGCCCGCTGGGCTGCCTGACCCAGGCGCGCTACGGCATCACCTGGGGCCCGATCGGTGCCGCCATCGCCTGCCTCGACGAAGTGCTGGCCTACACCAAGGAACGCATCCTGTTCGACCGCCCGGTGGCGGCCACCCAGAGTGCACAGATCAAGATGGCAGAGATGGCCCGCCGGATCACCCTGGCGCAGTTGCTGTCGCTGCAACTGGGTCGCCTGAAGGATGCCGGCACCATGGCGCCTTCTCAGGTGTCGCTGGCGAAGTGGAACAAC
>NZ_JBGFFG010000306.1:0-4127 GCF_056175765.1 Pseudoxanthomonas sp. LjRoot204_2
CCCACAGACCGGGTTCCACCTGACCGATCTGCGGCATCTCGTGACGGGCGTAGCTCATCAGCCCCGACCACGCGTAGTCGACCTCGACGCCATCGAGCTGTGGGAACACCTTGAGCATGTCGCGGTACAGCAGGCGTTTCACCGCGTGGGGCGAACGGTCCAGGACCGAGATGCGGCCTCCCCACAACAGGCGCGAGTCCGGCAACGGCCGGTAGTAGTCGAATGCGAAACGGGTGTCGTAGACCGCGGCGCGAGTGCGCATCGCTTCGTCCATGCGCGCGCCCAACGGCGTGGTGACCATCACGTACGTGGCGATCGGCAGCACGCCGGCATCGACCCGACGATGCAGGCCCGCGAGATAACCACCGCATGCCAGCACGACATGCCGGGCCTCGACGCTGCCCGACGGCGTGGTGATGCGCCAACCCTCACCGGCGCGCTCAAGCGATGTCGCGGGCGACCGGGCGAAGATCGAGACGCCYTGCGCCGTCGCCACCCGTACGAGCCCGTTCGCGTACTTCAACGGATGGAAGTGGAACGCCTGCGGTTCGAACAGGGCATCGTGGTACCGATCCGTCAAAAGGTCGCGGCGTACCTGGTCACGATCCCGCCATTGCCAGTCACGTCCGAACGCCTGCGCCAGCAATGCCTGACGCTGCTTCAGTACATTCTGGTCGCGGAACCAGTTCGCCCAGATGATGCCGGCCTGCGTGTCGTCGCATTYGATCCCGTGGCGCACCATGCGTCTGCGAATCAGCTCCACCGCCCCGGTGGTGCCGGCGTAGAGCGCTTTCGCGCGTGCCTGGCCCAGGTCACGCACCAGTGAGGCTTCGCCACGGGAAAAGCCTGCGAACACAAAGCCGCCGTTGCGCCCGGACGCGCCAAAGGCCGGGGTGTCCGCTTCCAGCAACACGACATTCTCCGTGCCGCGCTCGGCAAGGCCCAGGGCCGTGTTGAGTCCTGCGAAGCCGGCCCCGATCACGCAGACCGAGGCCTCGGTGCGCGAACCCAACGTCGGCAACGGCGGGGGCGAGCCCGCGGTCGCCGCGTAGTAATTGCCGGCCGAAAGCACCTTGCCCGTCTCCCGACGCCCTTGAGTACGGTCAGCCCAGATCCCGAACGCCGAGCTCGTTCAATGCGCGCTGCATGGTGTCACGCGCCGCGTCGCTGAGCTTTTCGTGGTCGAGCGCATAACGGATGGTGGCTTCGATAAGGCCAATGTGCGTACCGCAATCGAATCGCGTGCCCTGGAAGCGGTACGCATGGACCGGCTTCTCGGCCAGCAGCGCGGCGATGGCGTCGGTCAGCTGTATTTCGCCACCCGCGCCGGGCGTCGTGCTCTCCAGCAGGGAGAAGATGCGCGCATCGAGCACATACCGGCCCACGACGGCCAGCGTACTGGGCGCGACATCGGGCTTGGGCTTCTCGACAATGGCGCTGATGCGCCCCTCCCGTCCCGAGAAGGCGTCGGTCGCCACGATGCCATAGCTGCCGGTCTGCTCCCGCGGCACGTCCTGCACCGCGATGACGCTGCTTCCGCTCGCCTCCGCGGCATCGGCCATCTGCTTGAGCGCGCCCGGGCCGCGATTCCAGATCAGATCGTCCGGCAACAGCACGGCGAAAGGCTCGTCGCCGATGATGGGCTTGGCACACAACACCGCATGCCCCAGTCCCAGCGCTTCGGCCTGCGTGACGAAGACGGCGCGGACGTGCGGGGGCAGCACGTTGCGCACCAGCTCCAGTTGCTCGGCCTTGCCTGCGCGCTCCAGCTTCTGCTCGAGTTCGTAGGCCTTGTCGAAGTAATCGGCGACCGCATGCTTGTAACGGTTCGTGACGAAGACCAGCGTGTCGCACCCGGCCTCGATCGCTTCGTCCACGGCGTACTGGATCAACGGCCGATCGATGATCGGCAGCATTTCCTTGGGCACGGTCTTGGTGGCGGGCAGGAAGCGGGTGCCGAGCCCCGCCACGGGGAACACGGCCTTTCGGATTCGGGCTCGGGTCATCGGGTCCTGCGCGCGTCGCGGCCTGGGAAGACCACGATATTAGCCGACGCTTCGTCCTGTTCGTTTGACAGCGGGGCGAACTCGGGCACGGCCACGCGCAGCACTTCACCCAGCTCGGCGGTGTCGTAGCGTGCATGCGCGGCGCGCAGGCGCTGTATCGCCAGATCGRGGAATTCAGGCGACACGTCGCGCGCCAGTGCCTTCATGATCTTCGAGTGGGAGGTGGGCTGGTAGCGCTCATCCGCGTGGAACAGCGTCTCGTGCAGCTTCTCGCCCGGRCGCAGGCCGGTGTAGACGATGGCGATATCCCGTCCAGGCTGCTTGCCCGCCAGTCGGATCATCTGTTCGGCCAGCAGGCGAATCGGCACCGGATCGCCCATGTCCAGGGTATAGATGGATGCATGCGCCGCACCCGACGCCGCCTGCAGGATCAGCTGGCAGGCCTCCGGGATCGTCATGAAATAGCGCGTGACGTCGGGATCGGTCACGGTGACCGGCCCGCCCTTGCGGATCTGCTCGCGGAACAGGGGCACCACGCTGCCGGCGGAATCCAGCACGTTGCCGAAGCGGACGGTGACGTAGCGCGTGGTGGAACGCGCATCATCCAGCGCCTGGCAGGCCATCTCGGCCAGCCGCTTGGTGGCGCCGAGCACGTTGACCGGATCCACCGCCTTGTCAGTCGAGATCAGCACGAAGGTGCCCACTCCTGCCTCGCGGCAGGCGCGCGCCACGGTTTCCGTCGCCAGCACATTGTTGCCGATGGCTTCCCGCAGATGCCCTTCCAGCAAGGGCACTTGCTTGTAGGCTGCGGCATGGAAGACCGCATCGGGTTCCGCCACGCGCAAGGCGTGCGCGATGACCGCAGGATCTCCGCAGTTGCCGAGCACCGGCAACACTTCGAGATCGGGAAAAGCGCGCCGCAGATCGCCCTGGATGGTGATAAGCGCGAGTTCGTCGATCTCGACCAGCGCAATCCGCTGGGCACCGTGTCGGGCGCACTGGCGGCATAGCTCCGAACCGATGGAGCCACCGGCGCCGGTCACCATGACCGTCCGTCCCCCCAGCCAGCCCCGGATCAGCTTCCAGTCGGGCGTGACGGACTTGCGGCCCAGCAGGTCCTCGATCGCCACTTCCTTGAGGTCACCCGGCATGGACTGGCCTTCCAGGACATTCACCAGACGGGGCACCATGCGGAACGGCAAACCGGTGCTCTCGCAGATCGCGACGACGCGCTGCATGGACGGTGCATCCAGGGACGGCATGGCGATCACCAGCATCCGCGCCGCCGTTTCCCGCGCGACCGCCGCTGCATTCTCCAGGCCACCCAGTACCGGGATGCCGAGCAATTTGGAGCCATGGAGCCGCGCTGCATCATCCAGGAACGCCACCGGGTGGTAGACACCGGTCCGGCGGAGTTCGCGGACCAGCGCCTCGCCGGCCCGCCCCGCACCCAGGACCAGGACGCGCGAGGCGCTCTCGTTGCTGCGCTGGACCTGGCTGTCCTTCCAGGCGCGATAAGCAAGGCGGGGCAGACCGAGGAATCCCACGAGGGCAAAAGGATAGAAGCCCAGCACGGCGCGCGGCGTGGAGCCGAAACGGTTGTAGAAGAACAGGCCCAGCACCACGCCCAGGAATCCCAGCGCGCACGCCTTCACGATGTTCCAGAGGTCCGGCAGGCTGGCAAAACGCCACAGGCCCCGGTACAGCCCCATCCACCAGAAAACAGCACCCTGGGCCAGCAGGACGACCGCGATTTCGTTGGACCACAGGGGGAAGTCGGGGGCGTGCGCCAACATGGCGTAACGGAATCGATGCAGGACCTGCCAGCACAGCCACACCATGGCCAGGTCATGTGCCGCCACGAGGGCGCGCGGCRTGRAGCCGCTCAGTCGGTCCCGCCAGGATTCCATCAGTTCCCTCTCCTGATACTAATCGCGCCATCCCCGGCGCAATGAAAACCAAAGTGCCCCGCCCAGCGCGTACAGCATGATGAAGGCGAGGACAGGCGCCGAAGTGACCGACCCTGACAGCGCATAGCTTAACAATAAGCTAACTCCACCGAACACCATGTAAACCGTGGTGACAGCCGTATGTCCATATCGCCGCGCCGCCTGTTGATAC
>NZ_JBGFFG010000307.1:0-4127 GCF_056175765.1 Pseudoxanthomonas sp. LjRoot204_2
TTCTGCTCCAGCTCGTTGGTATGCACGTTCTGGCGCGCGGTCAGCTCGGTGATCTTGCGGATGCCTTCTGCGTCCAGGATGTTGCTGGGGTCCAGCAGGTGCTTGGGCGTCTGCTCCAGGTAGTCGATGGCGACGTCCTCGAGCACGTAGCCGTTGAGGTCCTGGCCGATGACGGCGACGATCTCGTCGCGAAACTCCTGGCGCTTGTCGAACAGCTCGGTGAAGTCGAACTTCTTGCCCACCGTCTTCAGGGCCTCGGAGAACTTGGCGTTGAACAGCTCATCCACCGCATGCTTGTCCGAGGCGCGGTCGGCGCCGATCGCCTTGGCCACGCGCAGCACGTCGCCGGGGGTCTCGTTGACGCGCAGGTAGAACGCCACCGCGATGTCGGCGCGCATGTTGTCCTTGCAGACCAGGCCTTCCTTGCCGCGACGGTCCACCTGCAGGGTGATCAGGCTGATCTTCATCAGCTCGGCCTTGTACAGCACCGGGATGATCAGCGCGCCGGTGAAATGCACCTTCGGCTGCGAACTCATGTCGTTGACGATGAGCGCGGTGCCCTGTTCGACCTTCTTGTAGAAGGCCTTGAAGATGCCGATGAAGCCGAAACCCAGCACCAGCAGGACGACGAGTCCGATGGCGAAGGGAAGGATCGAGGCAGTGGTCATTGCAGAACTCCTTGTAGACGGCGCGGGTGTTTACTGCTGGTGGAAGGCGGTTTCGGACATGACGCGGTACGTGTTGTCGGGTTCGAGGTGTTCGATGAGCACGACGCGGTCGCCGCGCATCAGGCGCTCGCCCGGCAGCGTGCGGATTTGCAGGATCAGGCCGGCGCCGCCGTCGTCGAAATGCGCGCGTCCGCTGGTCGCATCCGCATGCGGCGAGATCACCGAGCCGGTGCGGCCGAGCACGGACGGAGGCACCGGCGGACGCAGTCGCGTGATCACGGCGGCGATGGGACGCAGCAACAGCGAGGTCACGAGGGCGCCCGGCAGCAGCGCCACGACCAGCGTGCCGGCACCGGCGAGCCAGCGGAGGCTGTCGGGGATGTGCTGGAGCACGAACAGGTGCACGAAGTAGGTGATCAGCCAGCCGAAGAAGGACAGCACCGTGAGTACCAGCATCATCGGTACGCCGGACAGTCCAAGCTTCGCCAACATGCCCGCGACCACGCTGGGTTCGGCAGTGTCGCCGTCGGTCGTCAGCCAGCCATCCACGGCGTCGATGTCCACCATGCCGGTGGCGGCGAGCAACCAGTACACCGTGCAGAAAGCGAGCAGCACGCTGTACACCAGCGTGGGAAAGGTCAAGACGGTGTTCAGGAACTCATTCATCGTGGCTCCCCCTGTTTCAGCGCTTGCGCGCGGACGAAGTGATGCGTTTGCGGGCGCGGTCCAGCACGGCCTGTGCAGGATCCCCGGCGGCCTTCGTGCGCTTGCCCGGTCCGCTCGATCCACTCCCCTGGACCGGCGCGCGGCGTTGCTTCATGCGTGCTGCCGACGCGAACGCAGGTTCCGGGTACAGCGCGTCGCCCGGCTGGCGCTTCGCCACCGTGGCCTGCGCGCGCTGCAGGCTGTTGGAGGCGCGCAGGATGTCGAGCTGGTGCTTGAGGCGACGCAGGCGGCCTTCGAGCTGCTCGACGACATGCTGGAACTGGCGCTCCTGCGCGGCCAGCTCGTGACCCTCCTCCAGCCGCTGGCTGCGTTGCGCCTGCAGGCGGACCACGTCGTCCGCCGCCGCGCGCGCCTGCGTCGTGCGCCCTTGCCGCAACGCCGATTCCACCTTGGCCTCGGTCTCGCCGATGCGCGTGGCCAGCGCAGCCTGGTGTTGCTCGTTCGCCACGCGGCGCGCCTTCGCGGCGGCGTGCTCGCCGCGCGCGCCATGCAGGGCGTCGTCGACGGCGCGGATTTCCTCGTCCAGCAGCCGTTCGGCGCGGTCGCCCATCACCGCGCCGGCCAGGCCTTCCATGCCTTCCTGGATGCGCTTGAACAGGGTTTTCAGCGTATCGGGCATCAGGCCTTCTTCCTGGCGGCGGGACGCAGGAACGGGCGATAGGCCTCGGTCGCGCTGATCGCGTTCTCGGCGAGCGTCTCGATCTCGAACATCACGTTGGCCAGGCTGGAATGCGTGTCCAGCGCGCCGAACATGGTGTAGCCCGCCACGCCGCCGATGCGCTGCATGCCGATGGTGGAAAGCGGAAGCAGCACATGCGTGCTGAGCACGTGCGCATTGAACGCCGCCACATCGGTGACGTCCTCCACCGGCCACAGATAGGCTTCGACCAGGATCTGCTCGCCCCCCACCGCGAGGAACACCGACAGGTCGCCGTACTCGTGCATCACCAGGTGCAGGCTGGGTTCGGCGCCTTCGATGGTCTCCAGGGTGATCAGGCCATCGCGCACGGTGCTGGCCTGCTGCAGTGCGTGGCGGATCGCTGCCACGGTCCATCCCGCTTCCGCCGGTTGGGTCGGCAGGTAGGGAATGCCGGACTCCCGCTCGGCCTCCCGCATCGATTTCTCGATGGATGCCAGTTCCTCGGCGTACTCCGGGCGGATCCACACGTCCTTCTTGACCAGCCCCTGCTCGCGCATGCGTTCGCGGTAGTTGCGGACGTGCAGCGTGGATGCCTTTATGGCGGTGTGCGAGGCTGTCATGAAATGATGTTTATTGATTACATGTAATGATGTCAAGCGGCGGTGCGTCACGGTCCGGTTGTGGTCACGCAGGATGTCCCGGCAAGATAACCGGGCGGTGGCGGCTGTCGTCTGCGTGTAACAGGCGGCGCGCAGAATGCGCCCTGCAACGAGGCATCTCTCTCCTCCCGCGTTGCACCGGAGCCTGGCGGAAGCCGGGCTTCGTGCTGTCCGGGCCACGCATGATGCGTGGCATGCTGGTCGCCATGAGGATTCCACCATGCCGTTCCGCTATCTGCTCCCGCTGCTGATGGCCGTCGCCCCGCTACCGTCTGCCATGGCCGGCGATACGCCGGGAAAGCCCCTCGTCATCGGCCACCGCGGTGCCAGTGCGCTCCTGCCGGAGCACACGCTGGCCGCGTACGAGCGTGCGATCGCCGATGGCGCCGACTACATCGAGCCGGACCTGGTCGCCACGCGTGACGGCGTGCTGGTGGCACGCCACGAGAACGAGATCGGCGGCACGACCGATGTCGCGCAGCGGCCGGAGTTCGCGTCGCGCAGGCGCATGCAGGTCATCGATGGCGAGACGTTCGAGGGATGGTTCACCGAAGACTTCACCCTGGCCGAGCTGAAGACGCTGCGTGCGCGCGAGCGCCTGCCCGCGTTGCGCGGCACGGCGCACGACGGCCGCTACGAGATCGCGACGCTGGACGAGATCATCGTGCTGGCGTCGGAGCACTCGCTGCGTAGCCGACGCACCATCGGCCTGATTCCGGAGATCAAGCATCCCAGCCACTTCCGGCGCATCGGCCTGCCGATGGAGGAGCGCCTGCTGGACGCGCTGGCGGCGCACGCCCACACGCGCGCCGCGCCCGTGGTGATCCAGTCGTTCGAGCAGGACAACCTGMGCGCATTGCGTGCGCGCCTGGGACCGTCGCAGGGGAACATCCGCCTGTTGCAGCTGTTGGGCGCGCCGGACGCGCAGCCCGGCGATGCACTGGCGGCGGGCAAGCCGACCCGCTACGCGGACCTGATGACGCCCGCAGGTTTGAAGGACATCGCACGCTACGCGGACATCATCCGACCCTGGGCACGTCTGCTGATCCCGGTGACCGAGGAGGGTGCGCTGGGCGTGCCGACGGCGTTGATGACGGATGCCCGTAGCGCAGGCCTGCAGGTGTGGCCCTACACCTTCCGTCCGGAAAACCAGTTCCTGCCGGCGACACTGCGCCATGGCGACGAGCCGCGCACGCGCAGTGAAGCGGGCTCCATCGCCGAGATCCGGGCCTACCTCGCGCTGGGGATCGGTGGTTTCTTCACCGACGATCCGGCGCTGGGGCGTCGAGCGGTCGACGCCCGCTGAGCCGTCTCAGACGCGGCCGAACACGAGGCTGGCGTTGGTGCCGCCGAAACCGAAGCTGTTCGACATCACCGTATCGAGCTTCGCCTCTCGGCTCGCCTGCACGATGGGGAAAGCCGCCGCGCCTTCGT
>NZ_JBGFFG010000308.1:0-4114 GCF_056175765.1 Pseudoxanthomonas sp. LjRoot204_2
TCGAGGTCCTCCACGCGCACCAGCCACTCGCCGTCGTGATGCCGGGCGATGAGCCAACTGCCCAGGGCCGCGACCAGCGAGCCGAAATGCAGGCGGCCGGTGGGCGATGGCGCGAAGCGGCCGCGATAGCGGAGGGAGGGATCGTTCTCGGTCATTCGTCGGAAGCAAGGGCAAGCTGAACCGGCAGTCAGGAAGTCGCTTGAATTCATGACGCCGCAGCCGCAATTCTGCGGCGTCCGCGTTCACTTTTGCACGACCCTGGGAGATCCGAACCGTGTTCACGCGTGTTGCCTTGTTCCTCGCCACCAATTTCGCCGTCCTGGTGCTCGCGGGTATCGTCATGTCCCTCTTCGGCGTGAACCCGAACCAGATGGGCGGCCTGCTGGTGTTCGCCGCCGTGTTCGGTTTCGGCGGTTCGCTGATTTCCCTGCTGACCTCGAAATGGATGGCCAAGCGCGCCACCGGTGCGCAGGTGATCGAACAGCCTCGCAACGATACCGAGCGCTGGCTGGTGGCCACGGTGCAGCGCCAGGCCCAGGCGGCCGGCATCGGCATGCCCGAGGTCGCGGTCTACGACGCCCCCGAGATCAATGCGTTCGCTACCGGCGCCAACCGAAACAATGCGCTGGTAGCCGTGTCCACGGGCCTGCTGCGACAGATGAACCAGGACGAGGCGGAAGCGGTGCTGGGCCATGAAGTCGCCCACGTCGCCAACGGCGACATGGTGACCATGGCGCTGCTGCAGGGCGTTCTGAACACGTTCGTCATCGTGCTGGCGCGCGTGGTGGGCGGCATCGTCGACAGCTTCCTCTCCGGCAATCGCGAGGGTGGCGGCCGCGGATTCGGCTACTACATCATCGTGATGGCGCTGGAAGTCGTGTTCGGCCTGTTCGCCACGATGATCGCCATGTGGTTCTCGCGTCGCCGAGAATTCCGCGCCGACCATGGCGGTGCGACGCTGGCAGGCCGCCAGAAGATGATCGCCGCACTGGAACGCCTGTCGCAGCAGCAGCGCCCGAGTACGCTGCCCGCGCAGGTGGAGGCCTTCGGCATTGCCGGCGGCATCGGCCAGGGCATGAAGAAGCTGTTCCTCAGCCACCCGCCGCTGGAAGACCGCATCGCCGCGCTGCGCGCGCAACAGGCGACCGTGGCCTGATACCGGCCGGCCCGCACGTAAAGAAAAACCCGCCGGAAGGCGGGTTTTTCGATTGCGGTGCACGGGTAGCCGACCGATCAGCTGAAGTCATAATTCATTGCCGGACCGGGCGCCGCCAGGAAGTTGCCTTCCACGTAGTCCAGGCTGGCGGTGAACAGGAACGCCATGGTCGCTGCGTCCTGCACATGCTCGGCTACCGTCAGTATCCCCAGCGCCTGCGCGCGTTCAGCGATCTCGCGGATCTTCTGCTGGTGCTCGGTGTTCTTGCCCAAGTCTTCGCTGAAGACGCGGTCGATCTTGAGGAAGGTCGGCTGGAAGTGCGACAGCAACTGGAACGAATCCAGGCCCGCACCGAAATGTTCCAGGCCGACCTGGCAGCCCAGCTTGGCCGCCGCGGACTGGAAGGCCTGGGCCTGGCGCAGGTGCGTGAACACCTTGGCCTCCGGGGTCTGCAGCCACAGGCGGTCGCCGGGTACATCGTGCGCGGCGAGTTGCCTGGCGATCAGGTCGAGCAGGCGGTTGTCGGCGAACGAGGCCGGGCTGACCTTCACCACCAGGCGCGTGTCATGGCCGGCGCGCTTGCGTTCGGCCAGGACTTCGATGGCGCGGTTGACCACCCAGCGGTCGATCGCATCGAGCAGGCCGTTTTCTTCGGCGATGCCGATGAAGGACTGCGGCAGCACGACCTCGCCGTTGGATTCCAGCCGCAGCAATGCCTCGTATACCTCGCCGGGTTCGCCCTGCAGGCTGACCACCGGCTGGTAGTGCAGGCGGAAACTGCCGTCCTGCAGGGCTTCGCGCAGGCGCTGGATCCAGTTCTGGACACGCTCTTCCTCGGCCCGGTCGACGGCGCCGGGGTCGAAGATCTCGATGCGGTTGCCGCCCAGGTTGGTGGCGGTCTGCAGGCAATCCGTGGCGCGGGTCAGCACCGGACCGACGCTGGCGATCTTCTCGCCGATCTGCACGCCGCCGATGCTGGCCGTCACCGACGCCGAGCGTTCGCCCACGTTGAAGACGTGCGAGGCATAGGACGCCCGCAGTCTTTCCGCCAGCGCCGCGGTCTGCGCATGGTTGCCGCGCAGCAGGACTGCGAACGTGCGCTCGCCGAAGCGGGCGGCGAGGGTACCCTCGTCGAGTTTCTCGGACAGGCGCGCCGCCAGCGCGGCGGCCAGGGCATCGGCCGAGTCGATGCCGATCTCGGACAGCAGTCGCTGGTAGTGGTCGGGCTCGAGCAGCAGCAGGGCGTACTGGTCTTCGCCGCGCGCCACCTGAGCCACGGCGTTCTCCAGCTCGCGCAGGAAAGTGGGGCGGTTGAGCAGGCCGGTGACCATGTCGCGCTGCCGCAGGTCTTCGACTTCGCGCGCCAGCTCGGGGTCGAACTCCTCGCGGCGGCGGAAGATCACCTGCACGCAGGCCTCGCCCTCGTAGGTCGCGGTGGCGAACTCCAGCGTGGCGGGAAAGCTGTCGCCGTCGATGCTGCGGGCTTCCAGTTCGAAGCGCGGCGGAGGCGGTTCGCCCTTGCTGAGCTTCTTCAGCAGCGCCTTGAAATCGTTGACGTACTGCGGACCGACCAGATCAAGCAGCGACAGGCCTTCCACATCCTCGAACGATTCGAAGCCGAACATCTCCAGGTAGGCGTCGTTGGCACGAATGTGCATGCCCTCGTGGATATAGGCGATGGGGTCGCGCGAGGACGAGATCAGTGCATCGCACCGGCGCTCGGTTTCGCGCATCTGGCTTTCCAGCCGGCGCTGCGAGCGCCGCGCATCCAGGTCGGCCCACTCGCGGCGCAGTACCGTCAGCACATGCTCCGCACGCCCCCGCAAGGCGATGGCGCGTGCGCCGGCCGCCTGGTCGGCGAGCAGGTCGGCTTCGCTGATCGCATCGGCCAGCACGATCACGGGGATGTCCTTGCCGCTGGCGTCGACCTGGGCCAGCACGGTCGCCAGGGGAATGCCCTTGGCACTGCGGGACGCCAACAGCAGGTCCATCGGCTGGCCGGCCACCATCTGCCCCAGTTCGCCGGCGTCCAGCGGTCGCAGCGGGCGCACGGCGATACCGCCGTTGCGCAGCGTGGAGACGATGGCTTCCGCGTCCTCCGCGCTGTCGTCCACCAGGGTCAGTCGTAGCGTGGTGTCTTTGCCGATCTGCATGCAGCGTGTCCGCGAGGGGTGCGCGTTTAATACCTGAACGCGGCAGGTGAGTCCAATGCAGCCGTCGCAGATGCGAACACGGCCCGGCGAGGGCGCCTCACAGCGGTCGCTTGCCCGTGTCCCCGGCAATTTCCCGCACCAGCCTCGGCACCAGGTAGCCGGACAGGCGGGCGGCCAGGTCCGCATGCAGCGCCTTCGCGCGCACGTCGTCGACTTCGAAGTGGGCGGCGCCGGCCACCCGGTCCAACTGGTGCAGGTAATACGGCAGCACCCCCGCGGCGAAGCCGCGTTCGCTCAGGGCGGCCAGCGCGTCGACGTCGTCGTTCACCCCCCGCAGCAGCACCGCCTGGTTGAGCAGGTGAACGCCGGCATCGCGCAGGCGGCGCAGCGCGGCGTCAACCGCACCGTCGAACTCGTTGGCGTGGTTGGCATGGATCACCAGCGTCACCGGCCAGGGCAGGCGGCCCAGCCAGGCCAGCAGGCCCTCGTCGATGCGCTCGGGCAGCACGACCGGCAGGCGGCTGTGCAGGCGCAGCCGGCGCAGGTGCGGAATGCCGGCCAGGGCGTCCGTCAGCTCGGCGAGCTTCGCGTCCGACAGGGACAGCGGGTCGCCACCCGACAGCAGCACTTCCTCGATGCTGTCGTCGCGGCGGATCACGTCCACGGCTTCGCGCCAGCCGTCGCGTGCGGCGGTTTCCTCGGCGTAAGGGAAGTGGCGGCGGAAACAGTAGCGGCAGTTGATGGCGCAACTGCCGGTCGCCACCAGCAGGGCGCGGCCGCGATATTTCTGGATCACGCCGTTCCC
>NZ_JBGFFG010000309.1:0-4111 GCF_056175765.1 Pseudoxanthomonas sp. LjRoot204_2
CCGGCACGTCGCCCCGGAAGCCCATCGCTCCACCCACCAGGAACGACTGCAGCGAAGGCTGCGCATCCACCGCCACCAGGCCCAGGCTGCGCAGCGGCTTCACCGGCACGTCGCCCCGGAAGCCCATCGCTCCACCCACCAGGAACGACTGCAGCGAAGGCTGCGCATCCACCGCCACCAGGCCCAGGCTGCGCAGCGGCTTCAGCAGCGGCGATGGATTGGCGGTAAGCCGTGCCAGGCCGTCGGAGAACGCCAGCGTGCGGTCGCGGTCTTCCTGCCGGCGCGCGGCGTAGGCAGCCAGGCTGGCGGTATCGCCCGGATCGTCACGGCGGGCGATCTCTTCGGCCAGCGTGAGGGCATCGCGCAGGCCCAGATTGAAGCCCTGCGCGCCGACGGGATGGATCGTCTGCGCGGCATTCCCGAGCACCACCGCGCGCTCGGCGGTCAGCCGTTGCGCGACCACGCGGACGATCGGATACATGCTGCGCTCACCGCTCGCGGTCAGCCGGCCGATACGCCAGCCGATCGCGCGCTGCAGCCGCGCCAGCCAGGCGGCGTCATCCAGCGCGGCGACGTCGTCGGCGTCTTCCCGCGCCACGCCGTGCACCACGCCCCAGTGACGGTCGCCACGGGGCAGGAGTGCCGTGGGGCCCTCGTCGCCGAGGCGTTCGAAGGCGGTTCCGTCCGGCGCCTGCGTGGCGCGCACGCGGGCGACGAACAGCGTCTGGCCGTAGTCGTGTTCATCCGTACCGATGCCGAGGGCCTCGCGCACCGCACTGCGGGTCCCGTCGGCAGCGACCACCAGGCGGGCGTGCAACGTGCGCTCGCCGTCCGCATCTGCGACCCGCAGCGCGCGATGCTCCGCTTCGCCGGGCGCGAATCCCACGAAGCGCGCAGGGCGGTAGCGCGTCAACCGGGACAGGCCGCCCAGGCTGGACTCCAGCGCGTCGCCGAACTCGCGCGCCACGACGACCTGGCCGAAAGCCTCGCGCCCGTAGTCCCCGGCCTCCAGCTTCACGCGCCCGAAGTCGCCCTGCCGGCTGACATGGATGCGCCGGATCGGTCCGGTGGGCGTGCGCAACTGCTGCATGACGCCCAGCGCGGTGAGCGCATTGACCGTCGCAGTGGCGAGACTGAGATTGCGCTGGTCGAACACCGCGGGCATCTGCCCGGCCGGCGTGGCTTCCACCAGTGCGACGTCCCGTCCCTGCCGGTCCAGGGCGATGGCCAGGCTGGCGCCGACCAGCCCCCCGCCCACGATCACCACGTCATGCCGTTCTTTCATGGGGCCATGATAGCGCCCCGCCTCCCACGCTCCGTCCGTGGGCATGCGACGCGCAGGCTCCGGTAGAATGCGGGGCTGAGTCTCCGGAACCGTGCCGATGAATATCTCTTCCCAACGCGCCCTCGTGCTGATGCTGGTCGCTGCCCTGCTGGTCCTCACCCGCCTGCACCTGCCGACGACCTTCGGTCACATCGGTCCGTTGCCCGACGCGAGCTGGGCGGCCTTCTTCATCGGTGGCTATTACCTGCGCACCTGGTCGCGCTGGGCTTTCCCGCTGTTCATGGCGGCTGCCGTGGCGGTGGACTACATCGTCATCAGCGGCCAGGGCATCAATTTCTGGACGCATTACTGCGTTTCGCCGGCGTACTGGTTCCTGGTGCCGGCCTACGGTGCGATGTGGGCGGGTGGCGCGCTGCTTCGCCGTTACCAGACCGCTAACCACGGCCGCACGCTGGCACTGCTGGTCGGCACGCTGCTGGCTTCGGTCACCGTCTGCCACCTGCTGAGCCAGGGCAGCTTCTACTGGCTCAGCCCGGTCGTGAGCGAGCCCACCGTCGCCGGCTGGTGGAAGAATTTCAGCGACTGGTACCTGCCGTACCTGCGCGTGGCCGCGATCTACGTGGGCCTGGCCGTCATCGTGCACGTACTGGCCGGACAGGTGGTGCGCTTGGCCCGGCCGCACGGCCGCGCGGCCGGCTGAGCGGGCCCGGGGCGCCGATGGGCAACCGCCTCTCGAAGATCTACACGCGCACCGGCGACGACGGCAGCACCGGCCTGGGCGACGGCACGCGCGTGGGCAAGGACTCCGCCCGCGTCACGGCCTACGGCACGGTGGACGAAGCCAATTCGGCCATCGGCGTGCTGCTGGCGGTGGCGAGCGTGCCGGACGACATCCGCGCGCTGTTGACCACCGTGCAGCACCAGTTGTTCGATCTGGGCGGCGAGCWCTGCATTCCCGGCCACGCGGCGATCACCGGTGACGATGTCGATGCGCTGGAAAAGCAACTGGACCAGTACAACGACGACCTGCCGCCGCTGAAGGACTTCATCCTGCCGGCAGGGGGCGAAGCGGCCTCGCGTTGCCATCTGGCCCGCACCATCGTGCGCCGGGCCGAGCGCGAAACCGTCACGCTGGCCCGTCACGACGCCGTGCGCCCGGAAGCGATCCGCTATCTCAACCGGTTGTCCGACCTGCTGTTCGTGCTGGCCCGCGTGCTGGCCCGCGCCGACGGACACGGCGAAGTGCTGTGGAAACACGAGCGGCGCCACGCCTGAGCCGTTGAGCGCGGGGCGGTCCCACCGATCTCCGCAGCATGGTAGGAGCGGGCCCTGCCCGCGATGCGTCGGGGTGACCCGCCGGCAGGGCATCGCACCCTAAGGCGCTCGCACAGAGCATCGGCGACCCGGACGGCGGACGCCACGTCACGCCGCCCCCGAAAGGTCGAATGCCAGCCGCCACAGGGCCGCGCTTAGAATGGCGCTGACTCCCCACCGCGTGGGACCGTCTGCGCCACTTCCCGAACCCGGACAATGCCGGCACCGTGATCATCTACACCCATCCCGCCTGCCTGCTCCATGACCCCGGACCGGAACATCCGGAGCGGCCCGCCCGGCTGGAAGTCGTGCTGGATGCGCTGCGCCGGCACCACGCCGATGCCGACTGGCGGGAGGCGCCGATCGCCAAGCTCGGGGACCTGCGGCGCGTGCACGACGAAGCGCTGGTGCGGGAGGTGCTGGAGGCAGACGTGTCCGGCTACCGCATGCTGGACCCGGACACGGTGATGTCCCCAGCCTCGCGCGCCGCGGCGTTGCGGGCCGCCGGTGCCGGCGTGGCAGGCGTGGATGCCGTGATGAACGGCGAGGACCGGACCGTCTTCTGCGCGGTCCGGCCGCCCGGCCACCATGCGACCGGCACGGCCGCGATGGGGTTCTGCCTGTTCAACAACATCGCCGTCGCGGCGGCGCATGCCTGCGACAGGCACGGACTTGAGCGCGTCGCGGTGATCGACTTCGACGTGCACCACGGCAACGGCACGCAGGCCATCTTCTACGACGAACCCCGCGTGGCCTACTTCAGTAGCCACGAGTCGGGCATTTATCCGCACAGCGGCGCACCGTACGAACGGGGGGTCGGCAACGTCTTCAACGCGCTGCTGCCACCCGGCAGCGGCGGGTTCCGCTTCCAGAACACCTGGGCCGACGAACTGCTGCCGGCGCTCGACGACTTCAAGCCGCAACTGCTGCTGATCTCGGCCGGATTCGATGCCCACATGCGCGATCCGCTGGCCGACCTGATGCTCGAAACCGACGACTTCGGCTGGCTGACCCGGCAGCTGCGCGACCTGGCCGACCGGCATGCCGCCGGACGCGTGGTGTCCATGCTCGAAGGGGGCTACGACCTGGAGGCGTTGAGCGACTGCGCCAAGGCCCACGTGGACGCGCTGCGCTGATCGCCACGGCAGTCCGGCCAATCGCTGAACCTCGACCGACACCGGCCGGAGGCCTTCATTGCCCGCATGCATGGGATGGGGCAAGCTAACGGCCGTTTTTCGTCCGACAGCGAGCCTTGCACCGCGTGCGCACCGCCCTTCGCCTGCTACCGTTGCCCTTCAGCATCGCCCTGTGCCTGCCGGCGATGGCCGACGATGAGAAGCCCGAAAGCTGGGCGCTGTGCCCGATCCAGGATGTCATCCCGGCATTCGGCGGCGCGGCGCCCCCGTCGGCCGACAACCCCCAGCTCACGCGCGAGCAGCGGGCAGATCAGCCGACCTCGATCGAAGGCGACCAGCTGGGAGGTACCGAGGCCAACCTCGAGTACCAGGGCAA
>NZ_JBGFFG010000310.1:0-4100 GCF_056175765.1 Pseudoxanthomonas sp. LjRoot204_2
ATCTCGTACTTGGTGAAACTGCCCGCGGGAATCTCCACGGCCAGCAGCACCTCGTCCGGCGCGGCCTTCGGCTGCTGGGCGAGGAACGGATGGCGGATGTGCGCTTCGCGGGCGAAGGCAGTACCCGCCGATACGGCGAGCACCATCGCGAGCAACAGCGGCGTCGTGCGCTTCGACATGGCGAAAGTCCTTGGATGGTCGGAGGAAGGATTCATTCCCAGCACCGGTCGGCGCGACCCTTCAGGGTCTCGGCGCGGGTGCAGGTACGTTCCTCGATGCGACCTTCCGCATGTTCGAGGACCCGTTTGCCCGCGGCGCCGCCATCGACAAGGTCGAATGCGTCGTAGAGACGGCCGGTCGCCGTGCGTGCCTCATAGCGCAGGCGCGGACCATCGAAGCGGAGCACCTGGAACAACTGCGTGTCTTCGGCGACAGGACGCATGGTCCTGCGTGCTTCGTCCGAAAGCCGGTACTRCTTGGCGCCGGTGACCGACACGACGAACACCGGTGTCGGTGCTTCGTTCTTCAAACGACCATAGACGTGGTCGTGTCCCTGCAGCACCAGGTCGACCTTGCGCTTGCGGATCACCGGCAGCAGGTGCTGGCGCAACA
Organism: Pseudoxanthomonas sp. LjRoot204_2; assembly: GCF_056175765.1. Classification (NCBI taxonomy): domain Bacteria; kingdom Pseudomonadati; phylum Pseudomonadota; class Gammaproteobacteria; order Lysobacterales; family Lysobacteraceae; genus Pseudoxanthomonas; species Pseudoxanthomonas sp. LjRoot204_2. The sequence goes on from NZ_JBGFFG010000310.1 coordinate 613, forward strand.
GCACGTTGTCGCGCCCCTCGCGCGGCGAGAAGAACGGCTGATGGGTCAGCACGATGCTCCAGCGCTTGGGGCTGCTCGCCAAGACACCATCCAGCCATGCCGCCTGCGCCTTCGCGGTGCCGAGGTCGAGTGCCGAAGTGCCGTCGATCACCACCACGCGCACGTCCTGGTAATCGAACCAGTACGTGGTCCGCTTCGCCTGCGCCACGCCGTTGCCCGGCAGCGCGAACGTCACCGGCCAATGCGCACCCAGTACGCGACGTTCCTGCGGGGTGTCCTCGAACTCCTCGAAATACTCGTGATTGCCCGGCGCCGGCGCGACCACCAACGAGGTCGGCAGCACTTCGTTGGCCTCGAACCACTCGCCCCACTCGTTGTCGTCCTCGCCGTCACCGCCACTGACCAGGTCGCCGGCGAACAGCGCCAAGCGCGCATCTGGCGCCGCGCGCATCGCTTCGCGGACGACGCGGGTAGTGAGGCTGACGTTCTTGTTCTGGGTATCGCCGAAGTACAGCAGCGTCAGCGGTGCGCTTGCGGCAGCCGCTGTGCGCGTGTGGTGCCAAGCGCTCCAGGTGCGGTCGCCCTGCACGCGCCACGCGTACAAGGTGTCCGGCTGGAGGCCCGTGACATCCGCGCGATGGTGATGGGCTTCGCCATTCTCGGTCTTCAGCGGCGTGCTGGTCGCCGCGATGCTGCGCGACTCACCCATTTCGGGCGAATCGCCTGCGACGACGATCTCCAGCGAGGGCGTGTCGATGCGCGCATCGGTGCGCCACGCCACCGAGAAACCCGTGGCGGCGTCCTGCGCGGGCGAGGCCACGATGCGATCCGGGAAGCCGCTCGGTGCGTAGCGCACCACGCCCTGCGGCACGCGTGTGTTCGGTTCGGGCTGGCGCGCCGTCGCATCCTGCGCGAGCGATGCCGCGCAGGTCCCCAGCAACAGCGCGGCCAGCACCCACTTCATCCCCGCATCCCCTGCGTTCTTCATTCGACGCGGCACTCCGGCAGCGACAGCGCCTTGGCGATGTCACGCCAGTCGAACGCCGCCACCGCCTGGTCGTCGTCGACGGCATAGAACGCACCCTGCGGGAAGCGCGCATCGGCGCTCTGGTCCAGCCACACGCCGTCGGTGTTCGCGGTCTTGTTGCCGGCGAACGCGCCCTTGTACGCCAGCGTGATGCGCTCGAACACGTGGAACACGCTGCGGTCCTTGAACTGGTCGGTGGCGATCCAATAGCCAGTGCCACCCGCGCACTGCGCCAGCGCCATGCCTTCGGCCTGTGCCTTGAACAGATCCGCGCCGATGTCGCGGCCGCGGTAGGTGCCGTCGAGGCCGTACTCGCGCAGGCCCGTGCCAACGGCGACATCCTCTTCCGCGAGCAACAGGCGGTCGTTCTCCGCATCGCCGAACACGGACTCCGCGATGCGAATCGCGCCGGCCTCGCCGGTGTCGCCGAACGTGCCGGCGAGCGTGGCCTTCCAGCCGCTCTCGGCGCGCTGCAGGTGGTAACGCTTGAAGCGCTGGCCCAGTTCAGCGAGCGGCGGTGGCACGTCTTCGTTTTGTGGCGACATGTAGTTGTCGCTGACGATCACTTCGTACGCGTCCTTCTGCGGTCGCACCCACAGGCCATACGGTTGCTTCAGGTCTTCCGCACCGAACACGAGCAACGGCGTGAAATCGGGCAGCTGGAAGACCTGCACACGACGGTTGTCGCGCTCGACCACCAAGGCCAGATCATCGATCACGGCGATGCCGTTCGGCCGCTGCATCTGCCCCAGCGCGTTACCCGGACCGGAAACGGTGCGCAGCTGCTTGCCCGTACTGCCGTCGTAGACGACCAGGCGATGCGTGTCCTTGGCGGTGGCGATCAGCAGGCGACGCCCGTCGGCCGCACGCCAGCTGGCCGGAGAATCCACGTTCTCGGCCGGCGTGGCCGCAGTGATGAAGGCTTCCGGCACCACGACATGGGCGACCTTCGCCTCGCTCAGCAGCGGATCCTTCTCTACGTGTTCGTCCGGCTCTTTCTCGCGCGCCTGCAGCGGCGCGTCGACGGCGGGTGCGGCAGGCTTCACGCCGCAAGCGACGAGCAGGAAAGGAATAGCGAACAAGGCAAGACGTGGTTTCACTGGGTTCCCCATGACATGAAGGCGTCAACAAACTGCCATGTTCTACGCAGGCCCCATGACATTTTCGTGTCAGTGCACTGCATGCGGATACCTGTCACCACACGGGAACCTGCGTGTCATGTTTCCGCCATGTGACGTGTTTACAAAGTGCCGTTTACTTTCGTCACGGGGACGACACACATGAAACGCAACATTCTGGCCGCCTCGCTTTCGCAGGCGCTGTTCTGCGCTGCGCTGATGCCGGCGAGCTTCACCGCCATGGCGCAGAACCAGGCGCCGGACGCCGGCACGGCCGGCGACCCGAAGCAGCTCGACACCGTCGTGGTACAGGCCGAGATCGCCTACCGCGACCGCACCGACGACATCGCGCCCACGCTGGTCTACGACCTGGAATATTTCCAACGCTTCGAGCCGAACACCGTGGGCGACATGCTCAAGCGCGTGCCGGGCGTGGGCTTCGTCGGTTCCGACATCATGGAATACGACGGCGTGCAGCTGCGCGGCCTGGGCGGGGGCTACACCCAGGTGCTGATCAACGGCAAGAAGGTGCCGGGCGCCGGTGACGACCGCTCGTTCTACGTCGATCGCATCCCCGCGGAGATGGTGGACCACATCGAGATCAAGCGCAGCGCCAGCGCCAATCGAAGCGGCGATGCGATGGCCGGCGCAATCAACATCGTGCTGCGCGATGCCTACGAGTTCACCGGAAGCTACATCCGCGTCGGCGTGAACCGCTGGGACGACGGCGAGATCAACCCGACCTTCGGCGCCGTGACGTCGTTCGAAGCGCTCGGTGGCCGCCTGTTGGCCGGCATCAACGTGCAGGACCGTTACCGCGCGAAGTCCAAGCGCTCGGACCGCTTCACCGACAATACGCGTGAAGAGAAGGTCAGCTGGGAAGACCAGACCGAGGTCAAGGACGGCCGAGACTATTCGGCCAACCTTTCGTACACCGCGGACGTGGGCGACAACGGCCGCTTCAGCATCGACGGCTTCTACGTCAAGACCGATCGCGACGTCACCGAGGTCTCGTTCGAAGAGGAACTGGACGACGACGAGACGATCAACATCCGCGTGCCGGGCCTGGACCCGTACGACCAGAAGAACTACGGCGTCGGCGCCGAATACAAGTTCGACATGGCCGGCGGTACGACGGCCGTGAGCGTCGACCATGCGCGCTTCGAGAATTCGCAGGCCACCACCGAGGGCGAGCAGGTCTACGTCAGTGGTGCGGAGAACTGGGACGACACCTGGAGTATTCCCGCCGACGCAGAATGGGACGAGACCGTCTACAGCGCCGAATCCGTCACCGCCAAGGATTCCGAAACCGGCTTCAGGCTGACCCATGCGCGCCCGCTGGG
>NZ_JBGFFG010000311.1:0-4088 GCF_056175765.1 Pseudoxanthomonas sp. LjRoot204_2
GCGCCGGGCCTGGCCGAAGCACAGGTGCAGGAAGCCAACGCCGTGGCCATGGAGAAGACCGGCCTGGCCGAAGCGCGCGTGCTGGAAGCCAAGGCCGACGCCACCTACAAGCAGGGCAACGCCGATGCACGCGTGCTGACCGAGCGCCTGACCGCCGAAGCCGAAGGTGCGCAGAAGCTGGGCCAGGCCAATGCCAGCGCGACGCAGGCGATGGGCGACGCCGAAGCCAGCAACATCGCCAAGAAGATGTCCGCCGAGGCCGAGGGCCTGACGTCCAAGTTCGATGCGATGGGCAAGATGAGCCCGGATGCGCGCAGCCACGAGGAGTTCCGCATGCTGCTGGAAACCCAGCTGCGCCAGCTGCTTGCGTCGATCGACGCCGGCAAGGCGATCTCGCGCGAGAACGCCGAAGTGCTGGCCGGCGCGCTGAAGAACGCCAACATCGAACTGATCGGTGGCGACGGTGGCGTGTTCAATGCGCTGACCAAGGGCATCTCGCTGGGCAAGGCGCTGGAAGGCATCGTTGGCGAGAGTCCCATCGCCTCGCAGCTGCTGGGTCGGCTGGCAGGCACGGGACTGCCGGCGGCCGGTCGCCAGGCAGAAGCCACCGACGCCTGACGCCCTGCCATGAGCCGGACCGGCGGCGCGTGCCGCCGGCCCCGATTTCCGCATCGACCGCCCAGGACGGGCGAGGATGAGGTCCGATGTCCGAGACGCCGAACACCGCCGTTCCCTCCACCGATACGCAGGTCGACCAGGCCGTGGCCCAGGGCGGCGCCTACGACGTGCTGCGCCGTCGCCTCGACGAACAGGGTGCGCGCCTGCGTACGCTCGTGGAAGCGCTGAACACGCGCCGCCTGCAGGAATTCGGCGACAGCCGCATGGAGGCCATCGGCCGCCTGCGCATCCGCACCGAGCACAATTCGGTCGGGCGCGACATCGTGCAGGTCGGCGACCTGCTGCTGTTCGGCTTCAACGTCTACATGGGCCTGAAGGCGACCACCTCGGTCGCCGACGTGTTCGGCATCTATCGCCTGGTGGAGACCGGCGACGGCTACGACGTGGCGCCCGTCGACATTGCGGCGACCTTCCTGGGCGACGACGCGTTCCAGCGCGATTTCAGCGAGCTGTACAGCTACTACAAGGACGCGCGGCTGCTGCAGTTGATCGTGCGCGACGGGCGCCTGCTGATGGCGTTCCAGATCGGCCTGAAGAACACCGACGTGCGGGTGTTCCGCTGGACGCTCACGGCCGAGGGCGAGGTGAACTACCTCGATGCGCGCGGCGAGCGCGACATCGTGCTGCCGCCTCCGTTCGATTTCGAATGGTCGCGCGCCACCAAGGACATGGAGGTCAGTGGCCGCCACCCGCACCTGAACATCCTCGACACCCTGTTCGTGGAGACCATCGGCGGCGACCTGACGCTGAAGGTGGAAAACAACACGGAGACCGGCGCCGGCGTCTACAGCGAACCGGTCGAGGACCGCACGCAGTCGCTGGACGACGCGCAGATCGAATTCGCGCGGGTCGGCTCGCTGATCCTGCTCAAGGTGCTGCCGTACCGCGAGGGCACGTGGCGCGGACTGGTCTACAACACGCAGACCGGCAAGGCGACCCGACTGGACGCCATCGTGCAGGCCTGCATCCAGCTGCCCGAGGACCACGGCATCATCTTCCCGGGCGGCTACTACCTGCAGAATGGCGAGCACAAGGCCTTCGACGCCGCCGTGCAGCACATGCAGTACAAGCGCACGATCCGTTCGCCGAACGGCGAAGACGTGATGTACATCTTCTACGAGCGCGAGACCGGCCAGGCCGCCCTGCTCGTCTACAACCTTGTGCAGCGCCGCCTGCAGCCGCCGGTGCTCGCGCACGGCTATGCGCGCCTGCACGACGGGCGCATGGTGCTGTTCCGCGCCGAGAACGACGACCCCACCCGCGTCCACCCGATGCAGGTATGGCAGACGCCCTTCACGTCCGACGAATTCGCCGCCACGCGTCCGGCCGGCACGTCGTTCATGGCGAAGCTCGGCAATGCCGAGCTGGTGCGCGCCGTGTCGAATCTGTTCGACCTCGCCCGCGAGATCGAGCGCCCGGACGTGTCCGCGCAGCGCTACCAGTTGCTGACGCACGGCACGCGACGCCTGTTCGACGTGCACCACTGGATCGACGATACGCAGTGCGATGGCCTGGCCACGCTGCTGCACGAGATCGCCGGCACCGGTGAGTCGGTGCTGGACGAGTACGAGAAGGTGCAGGAGATCCGGCGCCAGTCGGAAACGTCGATGGCGCTGGCGCAGCGCGACCATCGCGCCCTGCTCGGCCGCCTGCAGCCGGAGGGGTGGACCGGCATCGGCGAGTTCGTCGAGGCGCTGGGCGCGGTATCGCGCCTGCGCGGTCATCTGCTGACGCTGCGCGACTTCCGCTACATCGATACGGCGGCCATCGACGCGATGACGGCCGCGCTGCAGGAAGCGCATGAGCGTATCGGCACGGCGACCGGCCAGTTCCTCGCCGGCGAAAAAGCGCTCGCGCCGTTCCAGCAGCGCCTGCTGGAACTCGACGCACGCGCGCAGAAAGCCGCCAGCGCACGCGAACTGGCAGAAGCCATCGAGGCCATGCAGGGCATGGCCGGCGAGCTCGACATGCTGTCCGAACTGATGGCGACGCTGCGGGTGGACGACGCGACCCAGCGCACCCGCGTCGTCGACGCCCTGTCGGCCATCTACGCCCGCCTCAACCAGACCCGCGCACGCGCCACCCAGCGGCGCCGCGAACTCGGCTCCGCCGAAGCAGTGGCGCAGTTCGGCGCGCAGTTCACTCTCTTCAGCCAGGCCGTGAGCAATGCGCTGGCCATGGCCACCACGCCGGAGCGCGCCGACGAGCAGCTGTCGCGCCTGATGGTGCAGCTGGAGGAACTGGAGAGCCAGTTCGGCGAGCACGAACAGTTCCTCGGCGACATCCTGTCCAAGCGCGAGGAGATGCTGGACGCCTTCGAGGCGCACAAGCAGGCGCTGCTGGACGATCGGCAGCGCAAGGCGCAGTCGGTGCAGGAAGCCGCCAACCGCATCCTGGAGGGCCTCGGCCGGCGCACCGAGCGCTTCACCACGCCGGACGAACTCAACGCGTTCTTCGCCGGCGATGCGCTGATCCTGAAACTGCGCGAACTGGCCGGCCGCCTGCGCGAGCTGAAGGACTCGGTGAAGGCCGACGACATCGAAGCGCGCATCAAGGGCGCCCGCGACCAGGCCGTGCGCGGCCTGCGCGACCGCAGCGACCTGTTCGAAGACGCGGGCAACGTCATCCGCCTCGGACCGCGCCATCGTTTCAGCGTCAACACGCAACCCTTGGACCTGACGCTGATCCCGCGCGGCGACACGCTGGCCGTGCACCTGACCGGCACCGACTACCTGGCGCCGCTGCAGGAACCGGCGCTGGACGCCCTGCGCGACTACTGGAACGTCAGCCTCGAATCCGAATCGCCCTCGCTCTACCGCGGCGAGTACCTCGCATGCCGGCTGCTGGATGACGCGCTGGCGGGCGAGGCCGGGCTCAGCATGCAGGCGCTCGAACACGCACTGGCCGATCCCGAGGCACTCGACAGGATCGTCCGCGAGTACGCCGCGCAGCGTTATCGCGAAGGCTACGAGAAGGGCATCCACGACCATGATGCGGCCGCGATCCTGCGCGCGTTCCTCCCCCTGCGCAATGCCGCGGGCACCCTGCGGCACGCGCCGTCCGCGCGCGCGCTGGCGGTCGCCTGGTGGTGCCGCAGCGACGCCGTGCCGCAGGAAACGATCGAGCGCATCCGCGCCGCCCGCGCGATCGATGCGCTGTCGCCGGCGGGCCGCGCCATGGCGACGCTGCGCGACGACCTGGCGGCCACGCTCGCCGAGTGGATCCAGCGCGATGCGCTGCCCTTCGCCAGGACGGACACGAAGGCGGCCGCCACGTTCCTGATGGACACTGTCACCACGGCGACACCGACCTTCCGCTTCACCCACTACGCCGACGCGCTGGTGTCCGCCTTCCGCGCACGCCTGACCGACGACGCGGGTGGTGCCGTCCTCGCCAGCGCACTGCAACGG
>NZ_JBGFFG010000312.1:0-4079 GCF_056175765.1 Pseudoxanthomonas sp. LjRoot204_2
GGGTGCGCGAGGATTCGGTCTGCCATAGCGCGTGCGTCTTCGTGCTGGGCGCCGGCGACAACCGGATGATCTCCGGCAAGGTGGGCGTCCACCGCATCATCCGCATGAGCTCCACCGCCACCACGCGCGCCGAACTCAACGACGAGCTGCGTGGCGTGTACGGGCGGGTCAAGGACTACCTCGAGCGCAACGGCGCGGCGGTCGCCATCGCCGACCTGATGATGACGGTGCCCAACCGCCGCCTGCGCCTGCTGAGCAAGGACGAACTGCAGGAATACGGTCTGGACGGCACCAATGCCGCGCAGGACGACCTGGACCGCCTGCAGCTGATGCGCCGGTGCGGCGACGACTTCGTGATGCGCCGCGACGCCTTCATGCGCAGCTTCGACAGCGAGTGCAAGGCGGCCGGCAAGGACCTGGACCAGATGCAGGCGTGCGGACTCGCGCTGCGCGAGCAGTTCCAGTTCCCTGATGCCAAGTGCCCGGCGGACAGCCCGCTGTCGGAGTTCGATCGCGTCGCCGACCTTGACGTCGAAGCGATCGAAGCGGCCGATACGCCCGGTACCGCGCCCTAGCCGGACGCGACCACCCGGATTTCGACATCGCCGATCCGCACGGACTGGCCGGCGCGGATCTTGGCGGTCTTGCGCAGTTCCACCGCGCCATCCACGGTCACCGCGCCGCTGGCGACGATCGCCTTGCCCTGGCCGCCGCTGTCGGCGATGCCGGCCAGTTTCAGCAGCTGGTTGAGTTCCACGTGCTCGCGGTCCAGGTCGAAGTCGATGCGTTGCATGGGGGCAGTGTAAGGCAGGCAGCGCGTCATTCTTTCTCGAACCGGGCGATCTGCTCGAGCAGCGTACGGCCCCGGCGGACGCCCACGCTTTCCTCCCATGTGGGGTCCGTCGACGGGCGGCGGTGGCGCTGCCAGTAAATGGCCGCGACCGTGCCGAGGAAGCCGGCCATGCTGATCGAGAAACTCCATGCGATCCATGCCGGCGTGCCGGCGCCCGGATCGACCCTTCCCAGCCCGGCCAGCCCGACCACGACCAGCAGCCACATGATCCACCACGGCGCGCCGCAGACCATCGCGTTGAGCCGGTAGAAGCGCTGCAGCAGGGCGAATCGCTTCTGGATCTTCAGCACCGGCGCGGTGTAGTCCATCGTGCCGATCAGGCTCATGGTGATGAACGCCATGACCATGGTGACCACACCGAACGCGTGCAGCGCGATGCCGGTCGCGAGCAGGCCCAGTACCTCCATGTTGCGGCTCCAGCAGGCCACCCCCAGCACCAGCAGGCCGACGCCGAGCAGCGCCTGCAGGCCCTGTGCCCAGAACAGCGGGCGCACCGTGGACCGCACGCTGTCCAGCTTGCGGTCGCGCAGCAGGTGCCACTGGATGGCCTCCTGGCGTTCCAGTCGTTGACCCAGCGTCTGCCAGGCGGCTTTCAGTTCATCCGGTTCCATGCGTCGGCTCCCTTCGCGGTGATGGTCAGAGTTCGTCGCGCAGCCGCTGCTTCAGCCGGCTGATCTTGGTGGCGACATTGGTTTCGCTCAGGCCCAGCACGTCGGCCATCTCGCGGTAGCTGTGGTCTTCCAGGTAGAGCAGCAGCAATGCCCGGTCGAGCGGCGGCTGCGCCTGGATGAAGCGGTACAGCAGGTCGACCTGCTGGCGTCCCTCGTGGTCGTGCGCATGCGGATCGGCCACGTCGTGGTGGTCTTCGTTCCATGCCTCGGACGACGGCGCACGCGTGCGGCTCCGCACGCCTGAAATCGCCACGTTCAGCGCGATCCGGTACATCCAGGTGGCGAATGGGCGTTGCGGGTCATAGCCGGGCCAGGCGCGCCACAGCTGCGTCGCGATGTCCTGCATCAGTTCGTCGCGGTCGTCCTGATGCCAGGCGTACGTGCCGGCGACCTTCGCGACGATGCCCCGATGGGCCTGCAGCAGGGTCTGGAAGCCCTCGCGGGCGTCCGTGTCCGTGGTCATGGCGGGGATCGATGGCATCCGGGCGAGGGCTCGATTGTGCGGGTCTGCAAGATGATTCGCCGCTGCGGCGGAAACATCACAGCCCCCGTGCACGTGAACGCGCCCGCGTGCTGCAACGCGACAGGACGCCCTCGAAGGCGCACAATATGCGGCTCGGCGTGCGGCTCCGCGACGCCCCGGAGTGTCCGCATGTCTACCGAATCCCCCTCGTCCGCCCCCCTCCTGTTCGCCGACCTCGGCCTGCCTGCGCCCGTCATGGCCGCGGTCACCGCCGTGGGCTACGAGACCCCGTCGCCCATCCAGGCCGCCACCATCCCGGCCATGCTGGCCGGCCGGGACGTGCTGGGCACCGCACAGACCGGCACCGGCAAGACCGCCGCGTTCGCGCTGCCCGTGCTGGCCAACATCAATCCCAGCGCAGGCAGCCCGCAGGCGTTGGTGCTTGCGCCCACGCGCGAACTGGCCATCCAGGTGGCCGAGGCGTTCCAGAAGTACGCCGGCAAGATCCCCGGCTTCCACGTGCTGCCGATCTACGGCGGCCAGAGCTACTACCCGCAGCTGCAGGCGCTCAAGCGCGGCGTGCACGTCGTGGTCGGTACCCCAGGCCGCGTCATCGACCACCTGGAGCGCGGCTCGCTGGACCTCTCCGGCCTGACCACGCTGGTGCTGGACGAGGCCGACGAAATGCTGCGCATGGGCTTCATCGACGACGTCGAGACCGTGTTGAAGAAAACGCCGGAAACGCGCCAGGTGGCGCTGTTCTCCGCGACCATGCCGCCGGCCATCCGCCGCATCGCGCAGACCTACCTGAAGGATCCGGTCGAGGTGAACATCGCCTCAAAGACCACCACGTCCGCGAACATCCGCCAGCGTTACTGGTGGGTCAGCGGCATGCACAAGCTGGATGCGCTGACCCGCATCCTGGAAGTGGAACCGTTCGACGGGATGATCGTGTTCGCCCGCACCAAGGCGGCGACCGAGGAGCTGGCCGACAAGCTGCAGGCGCGCGGGCTGGCGGCGGCGGCGATCAACGGCGACATGCAGCAGGCGGCGCGCGAGAAGACCATCCAGCAGCTCAAGGACGGCAAGCTCGACATCCTGGTCGCCACCGACGTGGCCGCGCGCGGCCTGGACGTGGAGCGGATCAGCCACGTGCTGAACTACGACATCCCGTACGACACCGAAAGCTACGTGCACCGCATCGGCCGCACCGGCCGTGCCGGTCGTGCCGGCGACGCCATCCTGTTCGTGACGCCGCGCGAGAAGGGCATGCTGCGGTCGATCGAGCGCGCGACCCGCCAGCCGATCGAGGAAATGCAGCTGCCGAGCGTGGAAGCGGTCAACGACCGCCGCGTGGAAAGGTTCCTCGCGCGCATCACCGATACGCTGGCCTCGGGCAAGGCGGGCGAGTTCCGCGCGCTGATCGAACGCTACGAGCGCGAGCAGAACGTGCCGGCCGTGGACATCGCCGCCGCGCTGGCGCAACTCGTGCAGGGCGACACGCCGCTGTTGCTGTCGCAGGAGCGCACGCCGCGCGAGCAGCGCCCTGTGCGCAGCGAAACCTACGGCAATGCGCCGCGGCGAGAACGCGACGAGCGGCCGCGTCGCGACGAAAGCCATGGCGAGCGTCCGGTGCGCAGTACCGACAAGCCCGAGCGGTCGAAGATCGAACGGCCCGACGTCGACCGCCCGCGCGCCGACAAACCGCCGCGCGGCGCGCCGGAGGTGGGGATGGAGACCTACCGCATCGAGGTGGGCCATGCGCACGGCGTGAAGCCGGCCAACATCGTCGGTGCCATCGCCAACGAGGCTGGGCTGGAGAGCCGCTACATCGGCCGGATCGACATCCAGCACGACCACACCACGCTGGACCTGCCCGAAGGCATGCCGCGCGAGGTGCTGATGCACCTGAAGAAGGTCTGGGTGGCGGGGCAGCAGCTCCGCATCCACAAGCCCGGCGAGGGCGCCGGTCCGGGTTCCGCGCCGCCGCGCAAGTTCGGCGGGCCGGGTGCCGGCAAGGGCAAGCCGCGGGGCGACAAGCCGTTCGGCGCCGGCAAGCCGCACCGCAAGGGTCCGCCGCGCGAGTGACGCC
>NZ_JBGFFG010000313.1:0-4069 GCF_056175765.1 Pseudoxanthomonas sp. LjRoot204_2
CCCCTGGCCCAGCGCTCGGCCAATGCGGCCAAGGAGATCAAGGGCCTGATCGAGAACTCGGTGGAGAAGGTCTCCGACGGCTCGGCGCTGGTGAACCAGGCCGGTGCGACGATGGCCGACATCGTGGCCAGCGTGCAGCGCGTGACCGACATCATGTCCGAGATCGCCGCGGCGTCGCAGGAGCAGTCATCGGGCATCGAACAGGTCAACCAGACCATCGTGCAGATGGACGAAGCCACGCAGCAGAACGCCGCACTGGTGGAGGAAGCCTCCGCCGCCGCACGCGCGATGGAGGAACAGGCGCACGCGCTGACCGAGTCGGTCGCCGTCTTCACGCTGAAAGCGGCTACCGGCCTGCCGGTCCGCAGGACCGCTTCGATCGTGACGTCGGCCGCATCGCGACCGGCCACGGCGCCCAAGTCCACCGTCCGCGCACGGCCCACGCGCCAGCCGGAAACCGCCCTTGCCGAGGGCGAGGGCGACGACTGGCAGACGTTCTGAGAAGCACCCGGGACCCGCACAGCCCGGCATGCCGCTGCGGCTGTGCGCTCCCATCGGAGAGGCCATGCGTCCTGCCGGGTGACCGGGGGAAAATCCTGCACGCGGCGCTGTTCCGCAAGGCACCACGTGCGCGATGGAAGTTTGCCCTGACCGGGATCCTGCTCCCACGTCTTCCGCCCCGCTCGCTCAAGATGCCGTGTCGTCCGCCGATACAGCCTGTGACGCCTTCCCTGCACTGACGTTTCCGCCCGCATGACCGAGCCCAGCGACGCCCCTCTGGCCGATCCCGTCAGGTACGACGACGAAGAAAAGTACCTGGTGCACGGCGARCACGCGATCCGCCAGATCCTGCAATCGCTCATCGAAAAGCGGGCGCTGGTCAGCGGCTGCGCGATGCCGCGCAACCACACCTTCCCCACGTCGGTGGTCGAGGTGCTGGACGACGAGGACGCCGTGCTGATCGACGGCAGCGCCTCGGAGGCGATCAACCGCAGCCTCGACGAAGCCACGCACGTGACCTGCGTGTCCCGGCTGGACCGCATCCACGTGCAGTTCCGCCTGTACGGGCTGCAACGCGTGCAGAAGGATGGGCAGGTGGCCTTCCGGGCCGAGCTCCCCGACAGCATCCTGCGCCTGCAGCGCCGCGAGTTCTATCGCCTGCAGGTACCGGTGACCCAGCCGATGGAGTGCGGCATCCCGGAGCGCCAGCCGGATGGCGAAACCACCTACCGCAAGTACCGCGTGCTGGACATCAGCGGCGGCGGCATCGCCCTGGCCGTGCAGGCGGGGGAACCGACGCTGCGACCCTACAAGGAATTCCCCGGCAGCCTGCTGTACCTGCCGGACAGCGGACCGCTGTGCGTACGGCTGATGGTCAAGAGCCTGCACAGCCAGCTCAACCAGAACGGCAGCGAGAGCTGGCGCGCGGGTTGCCAGTTCACCGAGCTGCCGCGCGGCGGCGATGCGCTGATCCAGCGCTACATTTTCCGCCTGGAACGCCAGCGCAGCGCCCGCGAGCGCGGCGCTGCGTGACCTTCGTCCGCTTTCCAGCCACCGTTCATCGGCATTGAGCCGCACGTACTCAACCTGGCCGCGCCACCGCCGATACCCGGTGTAACGCTCCTGCAACACTCGCATGGCCGCACGTGGCCGTAGGCAGGGGCCGCCACACCGCCCCATCCGTCGAGGCCACCATGTCATCCGTGTCTACCCGTTTTTCCTCCCGCAGCATCGCCACCCGCGTGATGTACGGCACCGCCCTGGTGCCGCTGCTGGCCTTCGGCGTCGCCGCAGCGGCCAGCTACCTGCGCAGCAGCCAGTCCCTGCTGGCCGGCGCCCGCACCACCATGGAGACGCTGGCCAGCGCCGAGGCACAGCGCATCGCCGGTGACCTGACGGGCGCCTTCGACACCAACGCGGCCCTGGCGAACGCATTGCTCGCGCAGCGCGGCGCCGACGGCCTCAGTCGCGAGGCGGCCAGCGCCATCTTCAAACGCCAGCTCGAAGCGCACCCGGAATGGGTTGGCGTCGGCACGCTGTGGGAACCCGATGCCTTCGACGGCAAGGACGCGGACTACCGCGCCGCGGACGGCCACGACGACACCGGCCGCTTCATGAGCTACTGGGCATGGAGCGAGGGCGCTCCGCTGCAGGAAGCCCTGCGTGACTACGAGGTGCCCGGCGCCGGCGACTGGTACCTGAAACCGCGTGAACTGAAGCGCCRGGTCGTCGCCGAACCCTACGTGTACAAGATCGCCGGCAAGGACGTGCTGATGACGACCCTGTCGACGCCGGTCCTGGAAGACGGCAACTACCTCGGCGTCATGACCGTCGATTTCGCCCTGCAGTCGCTGCAGGAACGCATCGCCAAACTCACCCCGATGGGCGCGGGCTTCGTGCGCCTGCTCACGCCGGCCGGCGTGGTTATCGCCGACCAGGACGCCGCATCGGTCGGCAAGCCCTTTGCGGGCGCACAGGCCGCCGAAGTGATGAAGCAGATCGCCGCGGGCGAGCCCGTTTTCCGCGAATCGTCCAATGCCGCCGGCGATGCCGTCATGGAAGCCTATGTGCCCCTGCAGATCGGTGGCGCGCAGGAGCACTTCGCGCTGGGCGTCGTGGTGCCGCGTGCCGTGCTGATGCAGGAAGCCCGCGCCGTGTTGTGGACGGTGGTGATGGTGGGCGCACTGGGCGCCGCCCTGCTCTGCGGCGCGGTGTTTTGGCTGCTGCGCCGCCAGGTCGCCAGGCCGTTGGCCGGCGCCGTGCGTGTGGCCGACGACATCGCCCGCGGCAAGCTGGACAGCGACATCGACGCCAGCGGCACGGACGAGATCGGCACCCTGATGAAAGCGATGCGCAGCATGCAGGCCAACCTGCGCGATCGCATCGAGCGCGACACCGTGGTGGCCAAGGAAAGCCTGCGCATCCGCACGGCGCTGGAGGATGTGACGACCAACGTCATGATCGCCGATGCCGACCGCACCATCGTCTACGCCAACCGTCCGCTGATGAAGATGCTGACGGACGTGGAACAGGACCTGCGCCGCGACCTGCCCGCCTTCGACGTCAGCACGGTCGTCGGCAGCAGCATCGACATCTTCCACAAGAAGCCCGAGCACCAGTCGCGGATGCTTGCGCAGCTGCAGGGCACGCATCGTGCACAGATCAGCGTGGGCGGCCGCATCATGCAGCTCATCATCAATCCGGTGACCGATGGCGAAGGCCAGCGCATCGGTTACGTGGTGGAGTGGGCCGACCGCACCAACGAGGTGATGGTCGAACAGGAAGTGACCCGCATCGTGCAGGCCGCCGTGCAGGGCGACCTGACCGGCCGCATCGCCGAAACCGGCAAGCAGGGCTTCCTGCTGGGGCTTTCCCAGCAGATCAACGGCCTGTTGGGGACGATCGCGGGCAGCGTGGATGCCGTCTCGGGCGTGCTGCAGTCGCTGTCCAAGGGCGACCTGACCACCCGCATGGAAGGCGACTTCCACGGTGTGTTCGCCACCATGCGCGACGACGCCAACGCCACCGTCGCCCAGCTCACCGACATCGTCGGCCGCATCCAGGACGCCTCCGGTTCCATCAACACCGCTGCCGGTGAAATCGCCGCCGGCAACAACGACCTCTCGCGCCGTACCGAACAGCAGGCCGCCAACCTGGAAGAAACCGCCGCCTCCATGGAGGAGCTGACCTCCACCGTGCGCCAGAACGCCGAGTCGGCCCGCCAGGCCAACCAGCTGGCCATCGGTGCCGCCTCGGTCGCCTCGCAGGGTGGCGAGGTCGTGGGCAAGGTCGTCACCACCATGACCGACATCGAACAGTCCTCCAAGAAGATCGCCGAGATCATCTCGGTCATCGACGGCATCGCCTTCCAGACCAACATCCTGGCCTTGAACGCGGCCGTGGAAGCGGCCCGCGCCGGCGAACAGGGCCGCGGCTTCGCCGTGGTCGCCTCGGAAGTGCGCACCCTGGCCCAGCGCTCGGCCAATGCGGCCAAGGAGATCAAGGGCCTGATCGAGAACTCGGTGGAGAAGGTCTCCGACGGCTCGGCGCTGGTGAACCAGGCCGGTGC
>NZ_JBGFFG010000314.1:0-4065 GCF_056175765.1 Pseudoxanthomonas sp. LjRoot204_2
GCATCTTCGCCATGCAGCAGGCCTGTCCGGCCTGCGGCGGGCGCGGCCAGACCATCAAGAATCCCTGCACCGAGTGCCATGGCGCCGGTCGCGTGGAGGAAGAGAAGGTCCTGTCGGTCAAGATCCCGGCCGGCGTGGACAATGGCGACCGCATCCGCCTGACCGGCGAAGGCGAAGCGGGCCCTCCGGGCACGCCGCCGGGCGACCTGTACGTGGAAGTGCGTGTGCGCGAGCACGACATCTTCCAGCGCGATGGCGACGACCTGCACTGCGAGGTGCCGATCCGCATCTCGCAGGCGGCGCTGGGCGATACCGTGCGCGTTCCGACGTTGAGGGGCGAGGCGGAGATCCGCATTCCCGCCGAAACCCAGACCGGAAAACTGTTCCGCCTGCGCGGCAAGGGCGTGAAATCGGTGCGCAGCCGCAGCGAGGGCGACCTCTATTGCCGCGTGGTGGTGGAAACCCCCGTCAACCTGACCGGTGAGCAGCGCGAGCTGCTGGAGAAGTTCGAAGCCACCTTCAGCGGCGAGGAGGCGCGCAAGCACTCGCCGAAGTCGGCGACGTTCCTCGATGGCGTGAAGGGCTTCTGGGACCGCATGACGTCCTGACGCCGGCGCGGTTCGGCTTGCTTCTAGAATGGGGCTCCTTCGTGGAGCCCTTTTCGTGCCCGGACCCCTCATCGGCATCGTCGGCAGTGCAGGCGCCTATGGCCGCTGGCTGCAGCAGTTCTTCCGCAGCCGCATGGCCCTTGAGGTGATCGGCCATGATCCCGCCGATCCGTCTTCCACGGACGAGGCGGACCTGGTCCGCCGTGCCGACGTACTTCTGTTTTCCGCACCCATCCGGGCGACGGTGTCGCTGATCGAGCGTTACGTGGACCTGGCGGGCGGTGACGAGAGCGGGAAGCTGTGGCTCGACGTGACATCGGTCAAGGCCGCGCCGGTGGCCGCCATGTTGCGGTCCCGGGCCGAGGTCGTTGGCCTGCACCCCATGACCGCCCCGCCCAAGTCGCCGACGCTGAAGGGCAGGGTGATGGTGGTGTGCGAGGCGCGGCTTGACCGCTGGCGTCCGTGGCTGACCGCGCTGCTCGAGGCGTTGGACGCCGAATGCGTGGAGGCCACCCCGGAACAGCACGACCGCGTGATGGCACTGGTGCAGGCCATGGTGCATGCGACGCACCTGGCGCAGGCGGGCGTGCTGAGGGGACAGGCCGACAGGGTAGGCGATCTCGCCTCGGTGATGCCTTTCCGTTCGGCCTCCTTCGAGATGGATGCCGCGATCATCGCGCGCATCCTGTCGTTGAACCCTGCGATCTACGAAGACATCCAGTTCGGCAATCCACATGCGTCCGAGGTCCTGCGCGCGCTCGGACAACAGGTGGCCCGGATGGCCGCGTTGGTGGAAGAAGGCGGCGACGCCGCACGCGAGGCCTTCCGCAACGAGTTCCTGCACGACAACCGCGAAGCGGTGGGTGCCGCTGCGCTCGCGGAGGGCAACTACCACTACGAGCGCATCGGCTACCTGCTGGCCGACCTGTCGGCGGACAAAGCGCTCAGCGTTCACCTGCCGCAGGACCGGCCCGGCTCGTTGCGCAGCCTGCTGCATGTGTTCGAGCGACACGACGTCAGCCTGTCGTCCATCCATTCGTCGCGCACGCCAGAGGGTGACGTGCATTTCCGGATCGGATTTGACACCGGCATCGACGCGGAGGCGTTGCAGCGCGCCGTCGCTGAGATCGCGGAGACCGGTATCGGTCGGATCGTGTCGTCCGCCTGATCGACCATCGAATCCGCCGATCGGCATGTAAACCCGTTTACTCGACAAGCGTGAGTCGAGAGCCCTAGCATCCCCCACGAGGCGGCGGCCACGACCGTCACATGAGCTTCATCATCCTCAGGGAGCGACGGGAGATGGGTCAGGACAACACGCGGGTGACGCGGTCGCCACTGCAGGTGCTGGCTGCACGGAAGGACGACGAGGAGGCGATCGCCCTGCTCACGCAGATCGTGGTCGCCCAGGGTGAAATCGCCGCGGCCGGTCCCGAGCCCCAGGATGTCGTGGATGCGATCACCCATCGTGCGCAGGCCCTGACGCGCTCCGACGGCGCGGTGCTGGAAATCCGCGATGGCGCGGTCATGCGCTACTGGTCGGCCAGCGGCATCGCGCACGACATGGTGGGCATGAGCATCCCCGTGGAGGGTAGCCTGTCCGGTCGCTGCATCCACGAAGGCCGTGTGCTGAGGTGCGACGACAGCGAGGACGACGCACGCGTGAACCGCGATGCCTGCCGGCGGGTCGGACTGCGTTCCATGCTGGTCGCCCCCCTGCATTTCCGTGGCCAGGTGGTCGGCGTGCTGAAGGTGGTTTCGGCGACGCCCATGGCCTACCGAGACGCCGATTGCCGCACGCTGGAACAGCTCAGTACGCTGGTGGCCGCCAGCTTCTACAAGGCGATCGAACACGCGCAGATGCGCGCGGCACTGGAAACGCGCAAGGGAGCGGTGGATCGGGACCGCCAGCACGCGCAGGCCGCGAGGGTGCGCCTCGAAGACGTGCTGCGCGAGGGTAGGCTGACGAGCGTCCTGCAGCCCATCGTGCGGCTTGCCGACGGCGCCACCGTCGGGTACGAGGCACTGGCACGCTTCCCGATCGAATACGACCTGTCCACCAGCCGCTGGTTCGAGGACGCCGCAAGGCACGGCTTGAGCGTGCCACTGGAACTCGCTGCCGTGGAAGCGGGGCTGGCGTGCCTGCCGCGCATTCCCGGAGACGCCTACATCGCGCTCAACGTGTCGCCCGAGACCGCATGCAACGAGCGCCTGTCTTCGTTGCTGGCAGCAAGCGAGCCGCAGCGACTGGTGCTGGAAATCACGGAGCACACGCCTGTCGACGACTACGGACAGCTGAACACCTGTCTCGCCGCGCTGCAGGCGCGCGGCGTGCGCATCGCGGTGGACGACACCGGCGCGGGCTTCGCCAGTCTGCGCCACGTGCTGCGGCTTTCCCCCGACATCATCAAGCTCGACATCTCGCTGGTGCGCGAAGTCGACCAGCGCCCGCGCATGCAGGCCCTCATCGCGGCGCTGCTCGCATTCGCCGAGGGGACGCGCGCGCAGCTGATCGCGGAAGGCGTGGAGACAGAACGCCAGTGCGACGCACTGAAAGCACTCGGCGTGGCCTTTGCGCAGGGCTACTTCCTCGGTCATCCGGCCGCGCCGTAGCCCGGCCTGGCGGGCAAGCGGTTACCATGCGGCCATGAACGCCTCCCCGATCCGTATCCTCATCCATGGTGCGTCCGGTCGCATGGGCCAGGCGTTGCTCCGCCTCGCCGCCGAACAGGCCGGCCACTGCCAGGTCGTCGCGGCGGTGACACGGCGTACGCCGTCACCGCGCGTGGTGGACGGCGTCCCCCATTTCGCGGCCAGCGAGCTGGCGGGCGTGCCGGCCTTCGATGTCGCCATCGACTTCAGCCTGCCCGACGGGTTCGATCACATCCTCGCCCTCTGCGTCGAGCGTGGCGCGGCGCTGGTGTCCGGAACGACGGGCATGGCCGACGCGCAGGCGGGCGCCCTGGTGCAGGCGGCGAAGAGCATCCCGCTGGTGTGGGCAAGCAACTTCAGCCTTGGCGTCGCGGTCCTGGCGGACCTGGTGGAGCGAGCCGCGGCAGCGCTGCCGGGGTGGGACGTGGATGTCGTGGAGTCGCACCACGTGCACAAGAAGGATGCGCCGTCCGGCACGGCGCTCACGCTCGGAGGCGCGGCAGGCAGCGCGGGCGCGCCCGTGCATTACGCCAGCCTGCGCGCGGGCGACATCGTCGGCGAGCACACCGTGCAGTTCACCGGGCTGGGCGAGCGGGTGGAACTGGTGCACCGGGCGACGCATCGCGATGTGTTTGCACGCGGCGCGCTGCACGTTGCGCGGCAGCTCGCCGGGCGCCCGGCGGGCAGCTACCGGGTGCGCGACCTGTTGGCGTGAAGGCACGCGGGCTTGCCCACGTCGCGCTACAACCTGAACACGGCGGGCTTGGGCACGCCGCCGAGCATCCGGCGTAAAAAACGGTGGCGC
>NZ_JBGFFG010000315.1:0-4046 GCF_056175765.1 Pseudoxanthomonas sp. LjRoot204_2
CCTTCTCTTCCGGCGCCGCGTCGATCGCGTCATAGGCCTTGAACTCGCCACCGAAACGCTCCGCGCCGATCTTCGTCAGCGCCGCCGTCAGCGTCGTCTTGCCGTGGTCAACGTGACCAATCGTGCCCACGTTAACGTGGGGCTTGGTGCGTTCGAACTTACCCTTTGCCATTGTCTTCTACCTTGTTATGCGTGATTCGTGACGGGAATGCAGGGTACGCGACCGCGACACCCTGCCCCATTGCTCAGTTCTTCTTGACGACCGCGTCGGCGATATTGGCCGGCGCTTCCGCGTAGTGGTCGAACTCCATCGWGWACGTSGCGCGRCCCTGCGACATCGAACGCAGCGTGGTGGCGTAGCCGAACATTTCGCCCAGCGGCACCATCGCAGCGATCACCTTGCCGGACGGACTGTCGTCCTGGCCCTGCAGGATGCCGCGACGACGGCTCACGTCGCCCATCACGTCGCCCAAATAATCTTCCGGGGTGACGATCTCGACCTTCATCATCGGCTCCAGCAGGACCGGCTGGGCCTTGCTGAAAGCTTCCTTGAACGCCATCGAGCCAGCGACCTTGAACGCCATTTCATTGGAGTCGACGTCATGGAACGAACCGTCGACCGCCTTGATGGCGATGTCGACCACCGGGAAGCCGGCCAGCGGGCCGCTCTTCATGGCGTCTTCAATGCCCTTGCCCGCAGCAGCGACGTATTCCTTCGGCACCACGCCACCGACGATGGCGCTCTCGTACGAGAAGCCCACACCGCGCTCGACCGGCGACATTTCGATGACGATGTGGCCGTACTGGCCGCGACCGCCCGACTGACGCACGAACTTGCCGTCCTGCTTGACCGACTTGCGGATCGTCTCGCGGTACGCCACCTGCGGCTTGCCGACGTTGGCTTCCACGTTGAACTCGCGCTTCATGCGGTCCACCAGGATTTCCAGGTGCAGCTCGCCCATGCCCGAGATGATCGTCTGGCCGGATTCTTCGTCCGTCTTGACGCGGAACGAGGGATCTTCCTGCGCCAGGCGGCCGAGGGCCAGGCCCATCTTCTCCTGGTCGGACTTGGTCTTCGGCTCCACCGCCATCGAGATGACGGGCTCCGGGAACACCATGCGCTCCAGGGTGATGATGTGGTCGAGCGAGCACAGCGTATCGCCGGTGGTGACGTCCTTCAGGCCGACCGCTGCGGCGATGTCGCCCGCGCGCACTTCCTTGATCTCGTCGCGCTGGTTGGAGTGCATCTGCAGGATGCGACCCACGCGCTCCTTCTTCGACTTGACCGGGTTGTACACGGCGTCGCCGGAGTTCAGCACGCCCGAGTAGACGCGGAAGAACGTCAGCGAACCCACGAACGGGTCCGTCATGATCTTGAACGCCAGCGCCGAGAACGGCTCGTTGTCGCCCGCCTTGCGACTGTCTTCCTTCTCGTTCTCGTCGATGCCCTGGACCGGCGGACGATCGGTCGGCGACGGCAGCAGCTGGATCACGCCGTCGAGCATGGCCTGCACGCCCTTGTTCTTGAACGCGGAGCCGCAGTAGACCGGAATCACTTCCACCTTCAGCGTGCGCTCGCGCAGGCCGGCGATGATCTCGGCTTCGGACAGATCGCCCTCGTTGAGGTACTTGTCCATCAGTTCTTCGCTGGCTTCGGCAGCCGCTTCGACCATGAAGGCGCGATCCGTCGCGGCTTTGTCAGCCAGCTCGGCGGGAATGTCGCGGTACTCGAACTTGGTGCCCTGGGAAGCGACATCCCAATGGATGTACTTCATCTTCAGCAGGTCGATGACGCCCTCGAAGCCGTCTTCGGCGCCGACCGGCACCTGCATCGGCACCGGGTACGCGCCCAGGCGGGTCTTCAGCTGGTCGACGACCTTGAAGAAGTCGGCACCGGTACGGTCCATCTTGTTGACGAACGCAAGACGCGGCACGGCGTATTTGTTGGCCTGGCGCCACACGGTCTCGGACTGCGGCTGCACGCCGCCAACGGCGCACAGCACGAACACCGCGCCGTCGAGCACGCGCAGCGAACGCTCGACTTCGATGGTGAAGTCGACGTGGCCGGGGGTATCGATGATGTTGAAGCGGTGCTGCGGCAGGGACTTGTCCATGCCGGTCCAGAACGCCGTGGTGGCGGCRGACGTGATCGTGATGCCGCGCTCCTKCTCCTGCTCCATCCAGTCSRTGGTCGMGGCACCGTCGTGCACTTCACCGATCTTGTGGCTGACGCCGGTGTAGAACAGGATGCGCTCGGACGTGGTGGTCTTGCCGGCGTCGATGTGCGCCATGATGCCGAAATTGCGGTAACGCTCGATGGGAGTGGTGCGAGCCACGACAGTCTCTCTTTTCTGATGGAGGGCCGGCGGGATGCCAGGGCCTTCCGTGGAGGGCGGATCTTCAGATGGCCGAATGCCGCCTTTCGGCGGCCTTCGGGGCGGGGCGCCAAACTGCGCCCCAGGGACACCTAGATGGTGTCGGAGGCCCCTGCATGCAAGGGCCCCGAGGCCGTTACCAGCGGTAGTGCGCGAACGCCTTGTTCGCTTCCGCCATGCGGTGGGTCTCTTCACGCTTCTTGATGGCGCCGCCGCGGTTCTCGGAGGCATCCAGCAGTTCGGCAGCCAGCTTGCGCGGCATGGTGTTCTCGCCGCGCTTGCGCGCGGATTCGATCAGCCAGCGCATCGCCAGCGCCATGCGGCGCGACGAACGCACTTCGACCGGCACCTGGTAGGTGGCGCCGCCGACGCGGCGCGACTTCACTTCGACAGCCGGCGAGACGTTGTCCAACGCCTTCTCGACCAGCTCGAGGGCATTGGGGTTCTTTTCGCCGATGACGTCCATGGCGCCGTACACGATCTTTTCGGCGACCGACTTCTTGCCGCTCAGCATCACCATGTTGATGAAGCGGGCAATCGTCTGGCTGCCGTGCTTGGGGTCCGGCAGGATTTCACGTTGGGGGGCAGAGCCTTTGCGCGACATGATTCTTTTTCCTTAAGCCTTGGGACGCTTGGCGCCGTACTTCGAACGGCCCTGGCGGCGCTTGGCGACGCCGGAGGCGTCGAGCGAGCCGCGCACGGTGTGGTAGCGCACGCCCGGCAGATCCTTGACGCGGCCGCCGCGCACGAGCACCACGGAGTGCTCCTGCAGGTTGTGACCTTCACCGCCGATGTAGCTGATGATTTCTTCCTGGTTGGTCAGGCGCACCTTGGCGACCTTGCGMAKCGCCGAGTTCGGCTTCTTCGGGGTSGTSGTGTAGACGCGGGTGCACACGCCGCGACGCTGCGGGCAGTTGTCCAGCGCGGGCGACTGGCTCTTGTACGTGGGTGCCTGCCGCGGCTTGCGGACCAGCTGATTGACGGTTGCCATAGTGGATTCTTCGTGTGAAGGCCGGAGCCTTGTTTGACATGAAAACGAAGGCAGGCCGCAAGACGGCCCACCTAGACGGAAAAGTATAGCCGGCAACCCGCCCGACCGTCAACGCGACGGAGGTGGGTGCCTGCCAACTGACTGCGATCCCGCCCTTCCTGGGCCGAAAACGAGGCGCTTCCTGCGCCTCTTTTCGTGGTCTGGGACGGCCTGGAGGCCGTCAGGTAGTACGGTTTAGCTGGCGCTGGACTCCTCGCCGGCGTCGTCGGTGGTGGTCGTCACGACTGCAGAAGCAGCCTCGGCGACGCCGCCCGACAGGGCGTTCACTTCCGCCTCGGTCAGGCCCGACGCATTGCGACGGCGCTGGTTGTGGTACGCCAGGCCGGTACCCGCCGGGATGAGGCGGCCGACGATAACGTTTTCCTTCAGGCCGCGCAGCGTGTCGCGGGTGCCGCGGACGGCCGCCTCGGTCAGCACGCGCGTGGTCTCCTGGAACGAGGCCGCGGAGATGAACGATTCCGTCGCCAGCGAGGCCTTGGTGATGCCCAGCAGGACCGGGTCGTACTTCGCGGGCAGCTCGTTGCGGGCCAGCAGCTTCGCGTTCTCTTCGATGAAGCGCTGCTTCTCGACCTGCTCGCCGGCGAGGAACTTGCTGTTGCCGGCATCGGTGATCTCGACCT
>NZ_JBGFFG010000316.1:0-4039 GCF_056175765.1 Pseudoxanthomonas sp. LjRoot204_2
TTCTCCAACCGCGTGCCGGACGACGGCGACGATCTGACCGCACGCCCCCGGCCCTAACCCGGGTCCTGGAGTATCCTATCCAGGTCGCCGGGATCTCCCATCCCCTACACAATCAAGGCACGCGCATGAGCGATATTTCCTACCAGATCGGCCCCTTCCACTTCGCTCACGAGGATGATTGCAAGGCAAAGACCTTCAATAGCGAAGATGGGGGAAAGCGTTCGTTCAAGGTGGTTCTTTCGACGGCCTACAACGCAGGGATCGTGGGCTCAGAAATGAACGGCGTTGCGGTGTTGGATGACGACAATCGCCAGGTGTTGTTCGATTGCGGCCCGGTGGCGTACAACAAGACCGCGCAGAAAATGCTCTTCACGCAACTGATGGATGCAGACTGGCCCACCTTCTGTGGCCTGGTGAAGCAGCAATCGCGATATCGTCAGTGCATGCCTGACATCAATGCGGCAAAGCCTGCCTACGTCTATCCGATCCCGGATGCCGACAACTGGCAGGTGATGAGCGTGGAGCAGGAGGGTCCGGAGGATGATCCGTACACCTACCCGGCGCAGAAGCGCGTGGAGATCGTCAAGGAACTGATCAGCCACACCACGCACCGCGATGGTCCCTATGCGAACGGTCGTCTGGCCTGGAACATCAAGGTGCCGTTCGATGTCGACACCACGGGCAAGACGTCGGACTACCCGGGTGATGCGCAGTTCGACGAGCGCTGGGAGCAGTACCTGAAGGATGAGAGTAACGAGGTGTTCGGTCGCGCCTGCGAAAGCGCGCTGAGCGCTTACGTCGAGGGCGACTACACGATCTACCCGGGCGAGATGCAGGGCAAGATCCACCTGGGTGTCGAGGGTCGCATGGGCGGGTGGCTGGTGCTGGACAAGATCGACGGCGTCGGCTCGCTCCGGTGGGACGGGCAGGCAGAGATGGAGGAAGAGCTGATGGGCTTTTCCGCTGAAGATCTCGCTGTGCTCTACAAGGTCGTGCGCAATCTGGATCGCGACGTGAGCCGCCAAAAGATCCGCAGCGAGATGGCCCACCAATACGCCTTCATCCGCAGCCAGCAGGAGGAAGAGTGGACGCAGGAGTTGGAAGAAGAGCCGGCGTCGCCGCGGCCGTAACGGAGTCAGCATGCGGACACTGCTCGCGGTCGATTCGATCCTCGCCTACCTGGACAAGCCCGATACTGATCGCCCCGTGGCGCGGTATCAGGGCGAGCGGCTGGACGATCGCGAGTTCTTCAGCGAAGAGCAGCTGCAGCGGTTGGACCGGCTGGTCCAGGGTGTAGAGACGCCCAGGTCGTCAGGCCACGGGCTGTCGAAGTTCCTGATCGACTTCGCCTGGGCGTCTTCCAAGCTGGAGGGCAACACCTACACCGAGCTGGAGACCAAGTCGCTGCTTCAGTTCGGAACGGTCAGCAAGGACAAGCCTGCCGAGGACGCGGCGATGGTGATCAATCACCGCCGCGCGATCGAACTGATGCTGGCCAGGCCGGATATCGAGTTCGACCAGCTGTTGGCCATCCACAAGGCGTTGGCAGACGACACCGATGCCCCAGGGTCTCGCCACTTCCTGGAAGTCGGCAAGCGGGGCGTCATCCGCTCCTACACGCCTGATGGCCTGCACATCACGGGCACCTCGTATCTGCCGCCACAAGCCGAGGGGCGGCCGCCAGGATTCCTGGAGGACGAGGCGCGCCGCGCGATCACACATGCGCGATCGATCGATCATCCCGTGCAGCAGGCGTTCTACGTGATGACGCGCCTGCCGTACCTGCAGCCGTTCTATGACGCCAACAAGCGCACCTCGCGTGTGTTGGCCAATGCGCCGTTGATTGCCAACGACTATGCGCCGCTGTCCTTCGTGGACTTCGACAAGACGGCCTACCTGCGTGGCCTAGTGGCGTTCTATGAGCTGGGCGATGAGCAGCTGTTCGGCCAAGCCTTCGTGCGGGCCTACGTCGGATCGGCCATCCGGTACCGCTCCCTGCCCGAGTCGGTGCGCGTGCAGCTCACGCTGGATCGCGATCGCTTCCTGGATCAGGCCACGAACTTCGTGCTGACGGGGGAGGATGAGCTGGCGGTCGAGCTGGCGCTGGCGCCGGCATCGAGTACGAACCGCCCCCGCTGATGGGAGCCACCAGGCGGAAATGCAAAGCCCGGCCAAGTGCCGGGCTTTTGCTTTCTTCTGTGCTCAGGAATGTTTGTTTCTTGTGAAACGATTCCCGAAACAGAAAGGCGGCCGTAGGGCCGCCGTTCGGGTCTTGCCTGGCCGGCCCCTTATCGGGGGCGGGGGCGATCGCGCAGGCGCTCAGCCGCCTCCAGGCCCTGCATACGGTAGTCGTGCAGGGTGGGGGCATCAGCGGACACGCTGCGTCGGGCGGCCGACAGCAGCGAGCGGGCGGCGCTGGGAAGGGGGGAGGGGGTGGTCGGTGCGCTCATGGGCTGCATTCCTGACAGAGACAAAAAAGTACGTTTCATCCGAGTATATTATAGCTTGTCTGTAGGGGAAAACCCTACTTCACGGGGAAAATTTTTCGTAAGCGTAATGCTGACAGGGGGCACATTCTGTCCGTGCTCTGCTGCACCCGCATTACGGAGCCTCGTTGGCGAAAGATGTTAAACGATTGTCCTCTATTCGCCCGTTAACCCGTTGTCAATCGAAACGAATTCTTCTCTAACTATCGTTGCACTATCAGTTCAGGTGCAGGATACTACAACGAAAGTAAACGCATGAACACACCAGAAAACATCGGACGCAAGTTGAAACTGCTCGTACTCGGCGACGAAGGCCTCGACAAGACCAAGGCGCACCAGCTCAAGAAGGCGGGTGTCCTGAAGTCGGTTGGCGACGGCATCTATGTCGGTGCGCAGCACGACTTCGGCAAGGTGCTCGATGAGTACGGCATGCGCCTGACCTCGATGCTGTTCCCCAATGCGGTGCTCACGCACCGGACGGCGTATGAGCACAAGCCGATGGACGGCATGATCTTCATCGGCGGCAAGTACCACTACAAGCGACCGATCTCCGAAGGCGAGGCCTCCCTGACCATCGTGCAGGGCATCACCGAGATCCCGGACCGCCGGGACCGGCTGCAGCACGAGGTGATCACGCTGAAGGACAAGATGGGCGAGTTCGAGATGCTGAGCTCCACGCCCGAGTTGATCATGCTGCAGCACTTCGAGGCGACGAAGGTCAACAACATCAAACATCTGGGCGCGACCGACCTGCGCAAGCTGTGGCGCAAGGTCCTGCACCGTCATGACGACGATGTGAAAAAGACTTACAAGGCGATCGAGAAGGTCGCCGAACATGCGGGGCGCAACGCCGAGTACAAGCGGTTCGTGCGCGATATCGACAACATCATCAATCCGGGAATGTAATCGGGAAGGAGTGGGGCGTGCGCTGGGTGGATCTTTCGATGTATGGGCTGGCCATGCAGTTGCATGGTCAAGTCGATCGCAACCTGGTACTGCTCGCGCTGCCTGGCGCTTCTGGYCCCGACGCCGCCGATGCTGCCCGCATGGGCTTCAAGCATCGCGACGGCTTGTACACGCGTGAAGGTCAGAAAATCCACCTGAGCGAGATCCGCGCCGTGTTCCCGCAGGCCCAGGTGCGCGACATCGACGACTCGGCCATCCACTACACGCCGCCGGCGGCCGAGCCGGAGCAGGCGGGCCTGCCCATGCCGGGTCCGGAGGTCATGCTGCCCGCCCACTGGATGCCGCAGGCCGAGTTCGTGCGCCGTGCGCACGTCTACCAGGGCCACGGTGGCTGGCACGTGGATCTGCTCAACGAGCCGATGGAGGTCCCCGACGACGTGCGTGTCCTGGGTGGACGGACGTCGATGGACAAGATCGCAGCCCTCGTGCACGCGCATGCGGTGCAGAAGGCCGACAACGCCGATCCGACGCAGTCGCGCATCGRGGTGCTGGCGGACTACCCCAAGTGCCTGACGGGCACCTGGTACGCCAACCGCCAGGCAGAGACCAACGTGACCAAGCTGCTCAGCCGGTTGGCCGTCCTGCCG
>NZ_JBGFFG010000317.1:0-4015 GCF_056175765.1 Pseudoxanthomonas sp. LjRoot204_2
ACCCCCGAGGGCGAGACCTATACCAGCGATACCGGCGACGGCAATCCCCGCTGGGTGTCCTACGGGCTGCCGTATTCCGCCTACCCCGCGTGGCCGCGCAGCGGCGGCAGCGTGTCGGGCAACGTGTCGATCGGAAACGGCAACCTGTCCTTCCGCAGCGGTGATCCTCCCCGCCCGCCTCCACCGGCCGGCGGACATCATCGGCCGGGTCCCGTGCTCGTGCCCGGCGGCACCTGGGTGCGCGACCCCTGCCATCCGCTGCCGCAGGAAGAAATCTGTTCACGCCTGTCCGACCGGCGCTACGACATCCTTCGCCGCTACGGCAGTGCGATGCCGAGTGAACGCCGCGCGCTAGACTTGGAGCAGCGCGGCATCGATGCGCGCATGGCCAGCGATTGCAGATGAACATGAAAACCACCGCTCGTCCCCTCGTGCTTCTGCTGCTGATCGTGCTGTCCTGGCAGCTCGGCACCACCGCTGCGCGCGCCGAGGTGGTCATCTACCGCTGCACCGATGCCAGTGGCGCGCTGACGCTGCAGAATTCGCCATGCCCGAAAGGCATGAAGCAGGAACAGCGCACCATGCAGGGCGTCAATACCGTGCCGATGGGTCCGGGCACCACACCCACCGCCCCTGCGACGCCGCCGCCCTCCACGCCGGCATCCACGCCCACKGCGCCGCGTCCGGCGACAACCACGACCCCACCCGCGCCCGCGGCGTCGACCGATGTCCGTCGCCTGCCGCCGCCGATCCTGTTCCAGTGCACCACGCACGACAAGGACACGTACGTGACGGAGGACGTCGAGCCGGCCTCGCGCTGCGTGAACCTGCGCACCGTGGGACTGGACGGAAATCCCCAGGCCGGCGCCGGCCAGGCTTGCGAAGTGGTGCGCGACACGTGCGCGCGCGTGCCCGATGGCGCGCTGTGCGATGCGTGGAAGAAGCGCCGCGACGAGACCGAGGTCGCCTTCCGTTTCGCCCGCCGCGAGAATGCAGAGAAGAACCGCGCCGATTACGAGCGTGTCGCACGCATCGTCGCTGAAAGCAGCTGCGGCCTCTAGCGATCAACCCGTCGCGCGGACCACAGCGCGAGCGTCATCGGCAGGATGATGAGGGCGAGGATTTCCATGCCTCAGAAACCGTACCGCAGGAACCCGCCATCCACCGCGATGCATTCGCCGGTGACGTAGCTGGCCGCCGGCAGGCACAGGAACGCGGCGGCGGCGGCCACTTCCTCCGGCTCGCCGATGCGGCGCATCGGGGTTCGGGCGATGACCTCTTCGTAGTAGTCGGCGTCGGACAGTGGCCCGGAGGTGCGGCGCGTGCGGATGTACCACGGCGCCACCGCGTTGACGCGCACGCCATCCTCGGCCCATTCGGCGGCCAGGTTACGGGTGAGCTGGTGCAGCGCGGCCTTGGTCATGCCATAGGGCGCACCGCTGCGCACCGCGGTGATGCCGGACACGCTGCCGACATTGACGATGCTGGACGTCGCATGCCGCGTGAGCAGGGGATGCGCATAACGAGACAGTTCGAACGCGGAGAACAGGTTGGTTTCGAAGATGCCCCGCCACTCGTCTTCGGTGTAGTCCACCGCAGCGCGGGTGAGGTTGCCGCCGGCATTGTTGACCAGGATGTTGAGGCCATCGCCGTGGTCTTCCACCCAGTCGAGGATGGCGCGACGGTCTTYGTCGTCGGCCACGTCGGCAGCCAGGGTGCCGATCCCCTGTTCGGGGAATTCGTCCGCCAGCTCGGTACGCGCATCCTGCAACGCATCGACATCGCGCGCCACCATCAGCAGGTCCGCGCCCAGGCCCAGCAACTCGCGGGCGATCGCCAGCCCGATCCCCGCGCTGGCGCCGGTCACCAGCGCCCGTTGTCCGTCCAGCCGCCACCGGTTCGCTGCCACCTGCGCCTCCTTCGTCGATGGGCGTAGCATAGCGCCACGTCACGGGAGGACCGTCGCCATGATCCGGATCCGCCTCATCCTGCTCGCCGCCGCCTTGCTGGCCTGCGCCGCCTGCCGCGCCCCCGAGCCGCCGCCGACCGACGAACCGCCAGAGCCGCAGGCCGGGAGCGACACCGCATCGTCCTGAGTCGCGCGACATCGTGTCTTCCTGCGATGCGCAAAACGCAACGGGCCGCGCGGTTGCCCGCGCGGCCCGTCGATCACGGCATGGCGAAGCCGGTCAGAATCCGCAGAAGCAGTACGCCAGGCTCTTCACCGGGGCACCGTGGCGATCGTTGACGGCTTCGTCGACGAAACGCAGCTGCGCTTCCATCTCCGGCAGGCTGCGCGCCAACAGCGCGCGAGCGAAGTCGGAATCCTTCAGCCACGCCGCACCGATGCGGCTGCCTGCGAATCCACCCATGAACTGCGAGAACGGCGAGGACATCTTCTCGATGTAGCGCACGCGGTACGCATCGGCTCCGCCCAGCTTGGCACGCTTGGCGGCATCGGCCACGGCGGCATCGAAACCGGCGAGTTCGTCCACCAGGCCACGCTCCTTCGCCTGCGCGCCGCTCCATACGCGGCCACGGGCGACGGCATCGATTTCTTCGACCGGCTTCTTGCGCGCCTCGGCCACCTTGCCGGTGAAGTCGGCGTAGCCCTTGTCGATCACCGACTGGATCACCTGGCCGACGGCCGGATCCAGCGGACGGGTGATGTCGAACGCGCCAGCGAAGCGGGTGGTGCCGACGCCGTCGGTGCGCACGCCGATCTTCTCCAGCGTGCGCGGCACGGTGGGGATGACGCCGAAGATGCCGATCGAACCGGTGATGGTGGACGGGTCTGCGTAGATGCGGTCCGCATTCATGCTGATCCAGTAGCCGCCCGAGGCCGCCAGGTCGCCCATCGAGACGACCACCGGCTTGCCGGCCTTCTTCAGCGCCGCCACTTCGCGGCGGATCTGCTCGGAGGCGTACACGCCGCCGCCGGGCGAATCCACGCGCAGCACCACCGCCTTCACGTCGTCGTCGTCCCGCGCTTCGCGCAGCAGCGCCGAGGTGGACAGGCCGCCGACGCGACCGGYCGGCTGGTCGCCGTCGGTGATTTCGCCTTCGGCCACGACCACCGCGACCTGCGGGCGCTTGTCGAGCGGATTCTTCTTGGCGTCGAGCTGGGTCAGGTAACCGGCCAGGCCGATGGCGCGGAAACCGGTATCCGAATCCTCGTCGGCCACGCCACGCTCGATCAGCAGGTTCTCGACCTCTTCCTGCGTCTTCAGGCCGTCCACCAGCTTCTGCTGCAGGGCGTACTTGGCCAGGTCGCCACCGGCGGCGGCGACGCCCTCGGGCAGCGTGTCGATGCCGGCCGCCAGCGCTTCGGGCGTGGTCTTGCGGACCTTGGCGATGTCGGCCAGCAGGCGCTGCCACACATCGTTCATCCAGAACAGGTCGGCTTCCTTGGCTTCCTTGGATGCGGCGTCCAGCACGTAGGGCTCGGCAGCGGACTTGTATTCGCCCACCTTGAACAGGTGCACGTCCACGCCCAGCTTGTCCTGCAGGCCTTCGCGGTAGTACTGGCGGTAACGGCCGAGGCCCTCGAGCATCAGGCTGCCCATCGGGTCGAGGTAGACCTCGTCGGCCTGCGCGGCCAGCAGGTACTGGGTCTGGCTGATGTTCTCGCCGAACGCGACGATCTGCTTGCCGGAGGCGCGGAACTTCGCCAGCGCGGCGGCGACTTCGCGCAGCGAGGCGTAGCCGGTCGGCTGCAGCTCGTCCACGCGCAGCAGCATGCGTTCGATCTTCTCGTCCTTCTGCGCCGCCTCGATCGCGCGCAGCAGGTCGCGCAGCTGCACTTCCTCGGCGGCCTTGTCGCCCAGCGCCTTGGCCAGCGCGCGGGTGGCGGGGTCGGCGGTGAACTGTTCGACCAGGCGGCCTTCCGGCGCCAGCACGAAGGTGGTGCGCTCGGACAGCGGCTTCACCCCGCCGCTGCCGGCGGCGATGACGAACACGATGAAGATCAGGAACAGCAGCCCGAAGAAGATCAGGTTGAGGACCAGCTTGCGGG
>NZ_JBGFFG010000318.1:0-4013 GCF_056175765.1 Pseudoxanthomonas sp. LjRoot204_2
GGCTTGTAGAAACCTTTCTAGTCAGGCGGGCTGTTGTCGGATTGGAGCCTACTGGTCTCCATGCTGTGTTCAAAGGTCTTTGGGGCCAAGTTGGCGCAGACCTTGGGTTGTTGCGAGGTGCAATCCAGACCAAGACCATAAAGTTCCCCAGTGATGAAGAGTTTCGAATCGCCGTCGAGTCTGCGCCTATGTATATGCGTAGAATCCGTAACTTCGTTATGCTGGAATTGGAGCGGTCGTTCACCAAAGGCGACGTCCTTAAGGTGTTTCCCGACATGACGGCCGATCATGTTCTTCCGCAAGCGGCATCAGGCGACTGGTTGGATAAGTTCACAACAGCCGAGATGGACAGTCTCAGGGATACTTGGGCAAATCTTGTTCCTTTGTCCGGGAAAGCTAACTCCGAAAAGGGCCGGAGATCATGGGTCGAAACGAGGGCGCACCTGAAGACGGAAGCTGTCTTCTCGACCACAAAGCAACTTTTGGATCGTTGCGAGGACTGGAATGCGGAAGCTTTGCGGGCACGAGCTAGAGAGCTGGCGAACTGGGCTCTCAAGCGCTGGCCTGATCTACAGAGCTGATCTTTATCTGCTGACTGAGATTTGATGTGGTCGCCAGTTTGTAACGGACCGGCGCTTCATTTGGCGTCAGATTGCGGCCATAGAAGTGATCTCAGAAGAACTGAAGTCGATCCGAAGTCGCTTCTTTTAAAGGGCTTGGAGTGGATATTGGTCCGCTCCAAGCCACAGAGGTGGTCTCGGGCAAAGTTCAGTCGCTAGAATTCCAACGCCAGCGAGCGCCGCAGCCGCCATCGCATCCGGCATCCCTCACTGGAGTCCTGCATGTCCCGACCCCTAGCGCCCGCCGGGCGCCTGTTCGCTGTCGCCGCCTTTCTTGAAGGCTTCACCTGGGCCGGTCTGCTGATCGGCATGGCGTTCAAGTACAGCGCCGTCGGCAACGACCTGGGTGTGAAGATCTTCGGGCCGCTGCATGGCGGCGCGTTCCTGTTCTATGTGGTGGTCACCGCGCTGTCGGCATTGCGCCTGCGCTGGCCGTGGTGGGCGGCGTTGCTGGCGCTGGTCGCCGCCGTGCCGCCGCTGGTGACCGTGCCGCTGGAGATGTGGTTCCGGCGGATCGGCTTGCTGGGTCTGCGCGGCTGACGTGTGAGCATGGCGGGCCAGGGCCCGCCCTACGTGCGGCGTGTCCTTCGCATAGACTGCGGCGCCTGCCCTCTCGCTGCCGCCTATGAGCCCCCATTCCCGCCTGACCGAGTTGCGCCTGCTACTGGGCATCGAACGCAACACCACCCGCCATGGCGAGAAGTGGATATCGGGCATCGGCGCGTTGCTGGGCATCCTGGCGGTGTACGGGTTGACCCGCTGGACCTTCCCGAGCGACACCGCGTCCGCCGTCGGCGGCGCGCTGATGGTCACCTCGATGGGTGCGTCTGCGGTGCTGCTGTTCGCCGTGCCGCAGGGCGCGCTGTCGCAGCCGTGGGCCGTGGTAGGCGGGCACCTGCTGTCCGCCTTCATCGGCGTGAGCTGCCAGAAACTGTTTCCTGGCCATGCTTGGACCGCCGCCCTCGCCGTGGGCCTCGCGGTGCTGGGCATGTACTACCTGCGCTGCATCCATCCGCCGGGCGGTGCGACTGCCCTCGCCGCGGTGATCGGCGGCTCCGACGTGCATGCCCTGGGCTACGGCTACCTGCTGATGCCGATACTCATCAACGTCGTGGCCATCCTGTCCATGGCCATCGCCTTCAACGCGCTGTTCCCTTGGCGCCGCTACCCGGCGCACCTGCATCGCCGCCGCCAGGCCTCGCGCATCACCCAGCCCGCGCAGCGCCAGTTCGAACTCACCCAGGAAGATTTCTCCGCGGCGATGGAGCAACTCAACTCCTACGTCGACATCACCACCGAGAACCTCACCGAACTGCTGGAACTCGCCAAGCAACACGCCGAACGCAACATCACCCACCCCGACGCGATCCTCCGCGGCCGCTTCTACAGCAACGGCAAACTCGGTCGCCTGTGGAGCGTACGGCATGTGCTGGAAGGCGAAGGCGCGGGGTTGCAGTACCGCGTCGTTGCCGGCGAGCAGACGGGCAGCACGGGCATGAGCAGCCCCGACGAGTTCCGGCAGTGGGCGCGCTTCGAAGTGGTGCTGCAGGACAATGGGCGGTGGGTGATTGCGGGCTGATCGTCCCCAGGGGCGCTGACCGCCGGACGGTGTCCGGCACCTGCGCGTGGCAGCGTTGTCGTCGGTTGAGCGGTCGCAACCCGGACCGTGTCACGTGTGCATGGACGGCATCGCGATGGCCGGGGTTCCTGCACATGCGCCCTTCCCAGTGGCGGCGCGATGGGCCGGTCGCAGCGCGCATGCCGGAGCAGACCGATGCACCGAAACGTCTTCCTCGCCGTTGGCGCGCTTGCGATCGCCGCCTGTATGAGCTCTTCCGCGCAGGACCTGGTGAAGACCGCCGGGCCCGGGGCGAAAGTGATCCTGGAGAACGATCAGGTCCGCGTGATCGAACTGACCGTCGCACCCGGCAAGCGCACCGGTGTGCACTCGCATGGCGACCACATCATCTACTTCCTGACGCCCGGCGAGGCTCTGCTCACCGGGCCGGACAAGAAACCTGTTCGGCGCAGCATTCCGCAAGGCCACATCGAATGGGCCTCACCGGTGACGCATGACACGGTGAACGCGGGTAGCGCCGAGACGCGTACCCTCATCATCGAGTTGAAGTAGCGGAGATTCCGATACGGGCGGGCTAGGCGAACTGGCGCGAGAAATTCCCGACCGCATTGATGTTGGCGCGTGCGAGCGCGCGCATGTCGTCCGATCCGATCCACTCGCTGTCTGCCACACGCTGCCAGAAGACGATGGCAGCGTCCGCCGCCCAGCGGATATGACCGACCTGCCCGGTGCGATCCGGTGCGGTCGGTCGCACGGCCTCCGGGGGGCGCACGGCGCCGGTGCGCGAAGGCGCCAGTGCCATCGGCAGCATGTCGTAGGCCGGCGCCAGCGCAAGCGGACGATCATCCCCGAGATGGAACCCGAGATTGCCCGCATGCATGTCGCTGTTGTCGATGAAGCGCCCGAACCAATGCAGGCGCGCCATCTGCGTCGCGTCCTGCGTGGTGATCCAGCCGTCGGCCGCCAGCCGTTCGCCGAATCGCCCCCAGTCGCGCGCGCCGTCGCCGTAGAACGCGGCGTCCAGCGCTTGCAGGGAGACGAAACCGCGACGGCCCAGCGTGTCGGCAACGCGATCGAAGCGACGSACTTCCAGGAACGTGTAGCCGTCGGCATGCAGGCACTGCGACAAGGCCGCAGGCAGGCCTGCCTCGCGCAGCGTGGTGGCGRCCACGTGCTCGCAACCCAGCAGGTCGGCCCAGCGGCGGACCGCGTGGCCTTCGTCCGGCACCGCGAACTTCACCAGTGCGGCGTAGCGCGTGCCGTCCTGCGGGTGCACGGTGGCGGTGAACTTCGGTTGCTCGCCGCCGGGCGAGGAGCCGATCTCCTCGCCGGCCAGCGCGGCCTGCGCCCAGGCGGGGTATTGCCGCGCGCGATCGGAAGAAGCGACGGCGTCGGTCGGCGTGTCGCGCTCGGCCATCGCCGTGGCCAGGGCTTCCTGACCGAGGATCAGGTCGCCGATGCCGGTGCCGCCGGTCCGCGTGATCGCCAGCAATGTGTCGCGGACCTGCCATCGGTTCAGGTCGTCGGGTACGCCTAGCGCGCGTCCCTGGCGGTGCGCCAGCGTGCGGCCCAGGAATCCTTGGGGCCGCAGGTCGTCGAGGAACCAAGGCAGCCCGGGATGGAAGCCGGCGACCCGATCGACGGTGCGTGTCAGCAGGGGCCTGTCACCGGAGGCCTCGAAGAAGAAGCGGTCTCCACGCAGCGCGTGCAGGGTGCCCAGTTCTTCCAGCGTCGCATCCGGCCGCATCCGCCACAGCGGCCAAGCTTCGCCTGCATCAGTGCGCGCGCGCGCCGCGTAGGCGGTGGCGCGTGCC
>NZ_JBGFFG010000319.1:0-3951 GCF_056175765.1 Pseudoxanthomonas sp. LjRoot204_2
GGATGTGGCAACGTTCGGCAAGGACAGCGACATGGGACGCCCCGCGCAGCCGGAAGAAATCTCGCCAGCCTATGTGTTCCTCGCTTCGCCGATCACGGCGTCGTATGTCAACGGCGTGATCCTGCCCGTGATGGGGGGTCCCCGCGGCTGAACCAGCGGGATCTCCCTGCGGCCTTCGATGCAGTGCGATGCCGGTCCAGGACCCTGCGGTGCAGGCGAAGTCCGGACGGGGACAGCGTGGTCCGAGCGGTTGCTGTGCGACCCTCTTCACTTCGGGTGTTGGCGCAGCTCCGCGTTTTCGCAGAAGCTGGCACAACGCGATCCCTCAGGTCCCATGCTTCGCCTTGATGGTCTCCGTCGTCCGCTCACCGAAGACGACGCGCGGCGCTCGTGTTGCCTCTGGGCACGTCGGCATGATCGATGCGTCCGCGTTACGCAGTTGCTCGACGCCATAGACCTGCACGTTGCTGGTGACGTCGTAAATCAGGTCTTGCCCCTCTTTGGGGTGCATGCCGGATGCCAGAAGGTCACCGGTGGCAGGAGCGTGGCGGGGTCTCCGTGCGCACATCCGTGGCACCGTCGCCGACGCCCGTGCGTGATGCTGTCCGCCTTCGGTCGCCACACGCGCGGCTCGCTGGCACACGCAGCTATGCCGGCGCCTACGCCGTCGCATGGTGCAGGTCAATCAGCGTCGCGCAACACGTCGGCGCTGCGCGTGGACTTCTGCCCGGCAGGCGGTGTCGCCGCTGGCAGACTTCAGCTACGGCGATCCGGGCCTGCTGTTCTAGCCGGCGAAAAAGGAAGGGAATCTGGAGTGCGGATGCCGCGAGTGATATGTCGAGAGACTACGCAACCCTTTCCGCGTTCTTCCTCTTGACGATGACCACGCCCGTGTCAGTGCGACAGCGATCCCAGCAACAGTCCTGCCCCGAACAGCGTCCAGTCATTGAGCACATGCGCGCCGGTCGACACCCACAGATTCCGCGAGAACAGGTACGCCAGGCTCAGTACCAGCCGGGCGCTGCCGATGATCACCAGGCACTGCACCAGGTCCCACTGGTAGGTGGGCAGGTGCGCCAGCGCGAATGGGATGGCCGACAGTAGCCACGCCAGCACCAGGGCAGTGCGTCGCGCCAGCCTCATGCGGGTATGCAGCCACCACAGCAGTGCGAGCAAGGGCAGGATGGTCAGCAGCTCCTCGCCCAACAGCTGCGGCACCATCGCCGCGAACGCCATGACACGGGTGGCCGTATCCGCTTCGCCCATCGATTTGAACGCGGGATTGGCCGACCCATGGTCCATGCCGTTCAGCAGCAGCCCGATCAGCAGGGTGACCACCAGGTTCAAAGCGGCGATGCCGACCATCAGCAACAGGTCGCGGCCGCTGGGGCGATGGAACAAGGCCGTCCAGGCGCGACCGACAACGAGGGCCAGGGCGCACAGCGGCACGCCGCAGAAAAGCAGCACGGGAATCCACATGCCCCATGGCTGGGGAGGGCGTGTCCACGGTGCCACCAGCAGCCAGAACGCCAGCGCCACGCTCGCCATCACGACAAGCCATTGCGGACCGGAAAGGCTGACGGGCCTGCCGGCGTAAAAAGGAAAGTCGGGGCGATGCTGCAGACCGGGAGAATGCACGGGCGACTCCGGGAGTGAACGGCTGCATTTAAGCATGGGTCCATGCAATATGTGACACCACCTGATGCTCGTGCCATCTCGACAAGGACACCGCGATGATCCGGACCACACTGATCGCATGGCTGGGGCTCCTGCTGCTTCCCCTCTGTGCGCATGCCGTGCCGTCATGGGGGGCGAAGACTTCCAGCCCTGCCGGCACACCGCCGGCCGCACTCAAGCCCGGCGAATGGGTCTGGGGCGGCGATGCCAAGGACATGGGGCCTATGGCGGTGGTGGTCAGCCTGACCGAACAGCGCGCCTACGTGTACCGCAATGGCCTGTTGGTCGCGGTGTCGACGGTCAGCAGCGGCAAGCCCGGACATGAGACGCCGACCGGGGTGTTCACCATCCTGCAGAAGGACAAGGACCATCACTCCAGCAAGTACAACGATGCCCCCATGCCCTATCAGGAGCGCCTGACATGGGATGGCGTGGCGCTGCATGCCGGCGGCTTGCCGGGCTATCCCGAGTCGCACGGCTGCGTGCACTTGCCCACCGAGTTCGCACGACTGCTGTTCGACGCCACCAGCATGGGCATGGTCGTGGTGATCGCGAAGGAAGGGATGGCCCCTGAAGATCTCGTGCATCCTCCCGTCGCCAGCCCGATCGATCCCAGGACGGGGGCGGAGGACGCCGCCCCGCTGCTGGGCGCGGCCGAATCCTTCCGCTGGGAGCCGCAGAAATCGCCGACCGGTCCGCTGTCGATGGTGATGAGTACCGCGGACCGCCGCCTGTTCGTCTTCCGTGACGGCATCGAGATCGGACGCGCGCGTGTGGATTTCCGGGATGGTCCCGCGCCGCAAGGTACACACGCTTACCTCGTGTCCGGTGCCACGCCGGGTCAGGCGCCGACATGGCGCCGCATCGGCATTCCCGGCCGTGAGGACGAGGCCGGCCAGGAGGTCGCCGAGAAGGATGCGGCACGCATCGTGTTGCCGGCGGCTTTCACCGCTGCGGTCTTGCCGCTGCTGCGGCCGGGCGTCGTGCTGCTGCAGACCGACCTGCATGTGCTGCCGGAGACCACGGGCGCGACGGTACAGGTGCTCAACGGGGATGTGCCGACCCTGTAGCCACGCGTTCGGAGGTGGGTCTTCACGCTGCCGTGGTCGTCAGGAGGTGATGCTCGACCACGGTGGACGGCGAGCCTCACACCCGCTGCGCAGGTGGTAACGCGCATCAACGGGGACACGCACGTCAGGTGCGCCGCACGCAAGGAAGCACAACTCAGGCCCGATCGTTGATCCAGGCACGTACATCCCGAAGTCGAACCCCCTCAGGAGAATCGCCATGCGTAGTCGCCTTTCGCGTTCCGTCACTTTCTTCACCCTGCTGGCAGCGCCTTTCGTCGCAACCGCGCAGACGCCGCCCGATGTGGAAGACCTGGTCGGCGCGCGCGGTGCCGGCGGCGAAACCCAGCTGCAGTCGCGAGGCTATGAGCAGCGCGATTCCAACACCGTGCGCGACCAGCGTTTCACCTTCTGGTGGAACGCGAAGCGCAGCCAGTGCATCTCCGTCTCCACCATGGATGGCCGCTATGCCTCGATCCAGTCCGTGCCGGCCGCCAACTGTGGTGCGTCCGGGAGTGGATCAGGCGGCGCATCGTCGCGTCCATATTCGTCCAGCGAGCGCGACCCCAATTCGCTCGTGCTGGTCTGCTACGGCGCCGGCACGCGTCCGACGGTGACCAGCGAGCCGAACTACAGCTGGGACGACAAGCGCAACAAGTGGCACGAAGCCGATACCGTGCGCGCTACCACCGAAGGCTTCAGCAGCGACGTGCAGATCGAACTGTATGGCGACCACGGCCGGATCCACCTGGGTGCGCCGCTGATTCCGCCGATCAACTCGCACGGCGATCATGGCTGGTGGGATCTCGACAACCTGCAGGTCGGTTCCGACCGCATCACCGCGAGCTATCGCCTCAATGGCATGAACAAGCCGCGCCTGACCGTCGACCGCCGTTCCGGCCGCATCAACATCGAGGGTGGCACGACGTTCTCGGGCCAATGCGACATCGGCAACTATGGGGGGGGTCAACGCCGGTTCTGAATGAGCTCGACATGGCGGCGCCAAGGGAGTGGCGTTCGGTGCCGACACCGGCTGGCACTGGAACCACGTCGTGAGGTGTCAGCAGCACGTGCTGCGGTCGCTGTTGATCGGGATTGAAAAAGAGGAGTGCGAGAAAGGGGGCGATGCAACCCGCATCGCCCTCTCGCGTGCGAATGACGGAAGCCAGACAGGGCCTGCATCTGCCGCGTGAGGCCATGCGTATGT
>NZ_JBGFFG010000320.1:0-3948 GCF_056175765.1 Pseudoxanthomonas sp. LjRoot204_2
CGGTGAAGGTGTCGCCGATGGAGATCGTGCCGTGGTTGTGGATGCCGATCACGTCGCCGGGATAGGCCTCGGCGGCGATCTCGCGGTCGCTGGCCATGAAGGTCAGCGCGTTGGCCAGCTTCATCTCCTTGCCGCTGCGCACGTGGAAGGTCTTCATGCCGGCCTCGAAGCGGCCCGAGCACACGCGCATGAACGCCACGCGGTCGCGGTGCTGCGGGTCCATGTTGGCCTGGATCTTGAAGACGAAGCCGGTCAGCTTGTTCTCCGCAGGCTGCACTTCGCGGCCGGTGGTTTCGCGCGGCTGGGGCGATGGCGCGTGCTCGACGAAGAAATCGAGCAGCGGCTGCACGCCGAAGTTGTTGACGCCGGAGCCGAAGAATACCGGCGTCTGCTTGCCGTCGAGGTAGGCCTGCTTGTCGAAGGGATGGCTGGCGCCCTGCACCAGTTCCAGTTCGTCGCGCAGTTGCGCCAGCATTTCGGCGCCGATCTTGTCGGCAAGGCCGGGCGCGTCGAGCGACGGGAAAATCGTCGAGTCCTGGCGGGTGAAGTTGCGGCCCGGTTCGTACAGGTGCACTTCGCCCGTCAGCAGGTGCACCACGCCCTTCAGGCGCTGGCCCATGCCGATCGGCCAGGTGACGGGGGCGCACTGGATGCCCAGCACGCTTTCGACCTCGTCCAGCAGCTCGATCGGGTCCTTGCCCTCGCGGTCCAGCTTGTTGATGAAGGTCATGATGGGCGTGTCGCGCAGGCGGCAGACTTCCATCAGCTTGATGGTCCGCTCTTCCACGCCCTTGGCCACGTCGATGACCATCAGCGCGCTGTCGACCGCGGTCAGCACCCGGTAGGTGTCCTCGCCGAAGTCGGCGTGGCCCGGGGTATCGAGCAGGTTGACGATCTTGCCTTCGTACGGGAACTGCATGACCGACGAGGTGACCGAGATGCCGCGCTCCTTTTCCAGCGCCATCCAGTCGGAGGTCGCATGGCGCGCCGCCTTGCGGCCCTTCACCGAGCCGGCCATCTGGATCGCGCCGCCGAACAGCAGCAGCTTCTCCGTCAGCGTGGTCTTGCCCGCGTCGGGGTGGGAAATGATGGCGAAAGTGCGGCGGCGCGCGGCTTCATCGGCCACGGCGCTGGTCGGATTGGACATGGGGCGGGCGCCCGGACGGGCGCTGAAGGAGCGGGAAGGCGGCGATTATACCGGCCGCGGCGGGTCAGCCGTCTCAGCGGCCCGAGGGGAACTGCAGCTGGCCAAGCGGGCCGAACATACGGAACGGCACCGACTCCAGCCGCATGCCGCGGTTGGCCTGAACCACGAAGTGCAGGTGGGGGGCGGTGGAGAAGCCGGTGTTGCCGGACAGCCCGATGTACTGCCCCTTGCGCACGTACTGGCCTACGCGCACCTGCGCGCCCTCCGCCTTCAGGTGCGCGTACAGCGCCATGGTGCCGTCGGGATGCAGGATGCGGATGAAGTTGGCGCGGCCACCGTACTTCTCGCGGTTCAGGCCGGCCTTGTCGAAGTCCGACTCGACCTGCATCACCAGGCCCTCGCGCGCGGCGACGATCCGGGTGCCCTCCGGCACCGCGAAATCCACCGCGTTCAGGTTCTGCGCATCGCTGTGGCTGAAGCGACCGCCGGGGCCCTGGTCCACGCGCACGCGGCCGTAGTCGAACGGCAGGCGGTACTCGTAATCCTGCGGTTGGCTGGCGGGGTCACCCGGCATGCCGTCGAGGGTCAGTTCGAAATCGCCGCCGCGCAGCGGATCGGTCACGCTGATGTCGGCCACCAGCACGCTGCTGCGCGCCGGCACCACCGCACGGGCGGGCAGGGCGGGCGCGCTGCGCACGTCGCGCTGCCGACGGAACCCCAGCTGCACCTGCACCGGCCCGTGCATGAGGTTGTCGGCCCACGCCTKGTAGCGCGTGCCCTGCTTCTCAAGCCGCAGCCGCACCAGCGCGCTGGGCGGATTGCGGAACCGCATGACGTCCAGGCCGCTGCCGGCCAACTGCTCCGGCGGAGGCGGCTGGTCGCCGTACTGCGTATAGCCCTGCTTGTCCTTCCATCGATACAGGCGGGCAGCCGCGAGGTCGCCCACGCTGCCGACCAGCATGATGATGCCGCAGGCCAGGGCCAGCCCGCGCATGCTCACCGCGGGCAATCGCCCTGCAGGTCGAGCGCGCGGGCGATGTCGCGCAGGTCGAAGGCGGCCAGCGAGACGTCGTTGTGGAGCGCGAACAGCGCGCCGGCCGGGAACCGCTTGGTCGGCATGGCGTAGAYGGTCTCGCCGTCGGTGTTGGACGTCACCTTGCCTGAGAACACACCGGACGGCGCCAGCGTGGCGCGGTCGAAGACGCGGAAGCGCGTCGGGGTCAGCTGGTCCACGGCGATCCAGTAACCGGCCTCGGTGGTGCACGACCATAGCGCGATGCCTTCGGCATCGGCGTCGAATGTTGGCAGGCTGTGGCCGCGGTAGGCGCCGGTCGCCAGCCGATAGTCCCGCAGGGTGGATCCGACGCGGCGGTCTTCCTCGGCGATCAGCAAGCGGTCGTGCGCCGGATCTCCGGCGATGGATTCGACCATGCGCAGCGCGCCGGCCGCGCCGGTATCGCCGAATTGCCCGAGCAGTCGGGTTTCCAGCTTCCCGCCCTCCTCGACGCGCACCTGGAACCGCTTCACGCGACCATCCAGGTCGGCCATCGGTGGCAGGGTCATCGTGCGGAAATCGGCCATGAAGCTGTCGGTGACGAACAGCTCCAGCTCGCCCGGCGCGGTCTCGTGCACCCACAAGCCGTAGGGCGAGCTCAGCACATCGGCCCCGAACGCGCCCAGTGGCGCGAAGTCCGGCAGGCGGAAGGCCTGCACGCGGTGGTTGTCGCGTTCGGCGACGAACAACAGGTCGCCGAACACGGCGATGCCGTTCGGCCGGTTGAACTGGCCCACCGCGTCGCCCGGGGTGCCGACCGTACGCAGTCGCTGACCGGTGTCGGCATCGTAGATGGCCAGGTGGTGGGTCGCCTTGGCGGTGGCGATCAGCCACACCGGGCCGTCTTCGGTCGGCCACGCCACCAGCGAATCCAGTTCGTCGCCGGCGACCGGCGCGGACACCCACGCTTCCGGAAGGATGGCGTCGGCGGCGGTCTTCGGCGGCGGCGCAGGCGGGGTCGAGGTGTGCAGGGGGGCGGTGGAACAGCCGGCCAGCAAGGCCGCGAACAGGCCGCCCAGAAGGGGTTTCAAGGTCATGTCAGGGATTATGCGGCATTGCCGCACCCGCCGGCAGCGGGATCGCGGTCGAGAATCCATCGCTTCATCCGAATAAAGCGATTGACATTGGTCGGAGCCGGGGGCAAAGTAGCTCCACCATCGAGACCGGCAGAGGGACAGGCCCGAAGAAGCCGGGGCAGCCAGCGACGCGCAAGCGCCGTGGTGGTGCCAAATCCTGCGGGGACCTCAGCGTCTGCCGGAAGATGGTTCGTACCGTGCCCTCGCACGGCGAACGCGAGCTCCGCGAAGCTCGGTGGTGCAGTCCCGTCCCGCGAGGGATGCCCACCGGAAGCCGCCATGAGTTACGCCAGTCCCGCGCTGAACCGCTTGCCCGAACCCTCGCCGATCGAGGCGTTTCCGCTGTCTTCCCCGCAGGACGCAGGTCCGCGCGCGCTGCGGGGTGAAGTGGTGGTCGAGCTGGCCATGCGCCATGCCGGCACGCGGGCGGTGACCTTGCGCTACGAACTCCAGGGCGCGACGGGCGCCCCGGTCGTGTTCGTCGCCGGCGGCATCTCTGCGCATCGCCACCTCGCCGCCAGCGACGTGTTCGCCGAAAGCGGGTGGTTGAACGAACTGGTCGGCGCCGACCGCGCGCTGGATCCTT
Organism: Pseudoxanthomonas sp. LjRoot204_2; assembly: GCF_056175765.1. Taxonomy (NCBI): domain Bacteria; kingdom Pseudomonadati; phylum Pseudomonadota; class Gammaproteobacteria; order Lysobacterales; family Lysobacteraceae; genus Pseudoxanthomonas; species Pseudoxanthomonas sp. LjRoot204_2. The sequence goes on from NZ_JBGFFG010000320.1 coordinate 3,864, forward strand.
CGCAACGCCAGCTGCTCGCGTTCGACTTCGTCGGCGCCGACGGGCGCCTCGACGCGCCCATCGATACCGCTGACCAGGCCGACGC
>NZ_JBGFFG010000321.1:0-3939 GCF_056175765.1 Pseudoxanthomonas sp. LjRoot204_2
GCGCGCCGGTTCTTCGAAGGCCCCTGGGTACACAAGCACGCCGGTCGCTACTACCTGTCGTATTCCACCGGTAACACGCACCTGCTGTGCTATGCGGTTGGCGACAGTCCGTATGGCCCATTCACGTACGGCGGCGTGATCCTCACGCCGGTCGTCGGCTGGACCACACATCATTCGATCTGCGCGTTCGAGTGCCAGTGGTATCTGTTCTACCACGATGCCCTGATGTCGGGCGGGGTGACGCACCTGCGTTCCGCCAAGTGCACGGTGTTGCACCACGAAGCGGACGGCCGCATCCGCACCATCGATCCCTATGGCGGCTGAGCCGCGGTTGCCGTGCGACGRTGCGCTGGCGCCGTTGCATGCCGGGCCGCTGCGCTGGTTGCGCACGGAGCGCCTGCAGGTGGCGTTCGCGCCGGACGCCGGCGGTCGCGTGGCGCAGATCCGCTTCGATGGAACGGAATGGCTGGTCGGGCCGGACGACGGCTGGCCCGCGACCATCGCGTGGGGCTGCTATCCGATGGTGCCGTGGGCGGGTCGCCTGCGCGCGGGACGCTTCGCGTTCGGCGGCGCGGCGCACAGGCTGCCGGTGAACTTCGGCGGACATGCGATCCACGGCGTCGGATTCTCGCGGCCGTGGCAGGTCGATGTGCTCGAGGCGGACAGCGCACAACTGTCGCTCATGCTTCCCCAGGACGGGTACTGGCCGTTCGGCGGCACGGCGACGCAGGCGCTGCGCGTGGAGGGCGACCGGCTGCTGCTTGAACTCGCGGTGCGTGCGGGGACGCGGGCCATGCCGGTCGCACTCGGATGGCACCCATGGTTCCGAAAACCCGACAGACTGGTGTTCARCCCGGACGCCATGTATCCGCGCGACGCCGACGGCATCGCCACGTTGCCGCGCACGCCGCCCAGCGCCGGTCCGTGGGATGACTGCTTCGTCGCCAGTGGCGACATCGCCCTGCAGCGAGGCGATCAGCTGCTGCGCCTGAAGGCCGACACCGATCACTGGGTGGTCTACGACGGTGCCGCGCATTCCACCTGCGTCGAACCGCAGACCGGCCCGCCCGATGCCTTCACGCTTGCGCCGCGCGTGCTGTCGCCCGGTGAGAGAGCGTCGTTGTCCTTCGAGCTCGCCTGGGAGCGCGGCAAGGGGAGGGCGGAATGATTCCTCATTTGCAGGGGATCGCTCGCCGGACGGCCTCCGCCATCGTGATGCGCGCACTGAAATTCTGCTGCATCGCGTTCACCGGAGTGACGTGGACCTTAATCGTGCCTGTCCATGCCCAGGACGACGCGATGACACCCATCGCCGCGCCGCCGCAGCCGAACGCCGTTCAACTTGGTCCGCCACGCGACGCGGACAGCAAGGTGAACGAAGCCTGGCACCTGCAGTACGGCAGCGTGTTCGTGCGAAACGTCGACCGCGCCACCCTCACGCCTTTCCTGCCGGATCCGGCGAAAGCGACCGGCACGGCCGTGATCGTGGCGCCGGGTGGCGGATTCCGCGCGTTGTCGATGCAGAACGAAGGATGGGAGGTTGCGCGCGCCCTCGCGGATCGGGGTGTCGCCGCCTTCGTGCTGAAGTACCGGCTGCAGCGGACACCCGACGATCTCGATGGCTTCGCGCAATCGATGCAGGCGATGCTGGCCGGCCCCGTGCCCGCGTACCGCGTGGATCCGCTCGCGTCGATACCGCAGCTCGCGCCGCAGATCGCCGATGCGCGCGCCGCGTTCGCGCTGGTGCGCAGTCGCGCCCGTGAGTGGGGCGTGGACCCGCGTCGCATCGGCATGGTCGGCTTCTCCGCCGGCGCCATGCTGACGCTGGCGACGACGCTGGCTGGCGACGACGCCGACCCTGCCTTCATCGGCATGATCTACGGGCCGTTGGCTGCGATCGACGTGCCCACGGATGCGCCACCGTTGTTCGTCGCGATCGCGGCCGACGATGGCCTGTTCGCCGATGGCGGTTTCGGGTTGGTCGAAGCGTGGCGCACGGCACGGCGCCCGGTGGAATTCCACTTCTACGAACAGGGCGGCCATGGGTTCGGCATGTACGCCAAGCCGACGACGAGCACGGGCTGGTTCGAGGCGTTCGCCGCCTGGATGGCAATGCACGGCTGGCTGGCGCGCATGGGGCAGGGCGCGGAACCCGCCACGCAGGAGAACACACGATGAGGATCGGCCACTTCGCATGCATGCCGCTGTTGGCGACCCTGTTGGCGCTTCCTCTGTCGGCGCAGCCGGCCGGGGAGCGCGCGCAGGCCGTGACGCCACGCTCGAATCCGCTGATACGCGACAAGTTCACCGCCGATCCGGCGCCACTCGTGGTCGGCGACCGCCTCTATCTCTACGTCGGGCACGATCAGGCGCAGCGCGACGAGATGTTCAACATGCGCGAGTGGCTGGTGTATTCGACGACGGACATGGCAACGTGGGTCGACCACGGCCCGATCATGAAGGTGGCCGATTTCGCCTGGGCCAAGGCGGACGCGTGGGCCTCGCAGGCGATCGAGAAGGACGGACGCTTCTGGTTCTACGCAGCGGTCGAGCATGACGATGGACATCCGGGCAAGGCCATCGCGGTGGCGGTGTCCGACACGCCGACCGGCCCTTTCGTCGACGCGAAGGGTGCGGCGTTGATCACCAACCAAATGACGCCCAGGGGCACGCACAGCTGGGAGGACATCGACCCGACGGTCTTCACCGACGACGATGGCACGACGTGGATCGCCTGGGGCAATAGGCAGTGCTACATCGCACGGCTGAAGCCGAACATGATCGAGCTCGACGGTCCGATCACCGAGATCACGCCGCCGCATTTCGAAGGAGGTCCGTGGCTGCACAAGCGCGGGGATCTCTACTACCTGACGTACGCATCGCTGGACCGTGCCACGCACCGGGATGAAAAGGTGTCCTATGCGACGGCGACCTCGCTGGCCGGTCCGTGGACGTACCGCGGCGAGCTGACGGGCTCAGGCAGGTACAGCTTCACGATCCATCCGGGCATCGCCGAGTTCAAGGGCCGCTGGTACCTGTTCCTGCACAACGCCGCGCTCGCCATCGGCGACCAGAACGGCGCGATCGGGCGGCGTGCGGTCACGGTCGAGCATCTGCAGTACAACGCGGATGKGACGATGAAGCCGGTCGTGCAGACCGAGGCGGGGATATCGGTGGGGCCGCCTTAGAGCGCCGAGAGCCCAATCTAGGTACATCTTTAATTTCGCATAATGCCTAGACCGACTGCCGTTGCTGCTGTAGCTGCTGCTGCTGTTGAGGGGTCGGACGAGGGTAGGTTGTGAAGCGTTGCAGCATGGGCCTGTTGCATCAGCGAAGGGGCTACGAATAGCGCCAGCAGTGCCGCTGACGCCGCCAACTTCCGCCACACTGCCTTTTCTTCCCTGCTGATTGCCCGCGCCTCACCGACCACACCTAGTACCTGGGCTAGTGGTAGACCCGTGTAACCGGCCAGCGCCGCACACTGCACCGTATCCGGTGTTTTTACCCCGTTGCGCCACGCTGACACAGCTGATCGGCTGATTCCCAAAGCCTTCGCTAGTGCCATATCCGTGCTGAATCCCTGCGCCGCTTTTGCCGCGTCCAGAAGCTCTGTGACGGTCATGTTCTCCACCTGTTGACATTCTGTTCTCCCCCAGTGTACAAAGCCGCATGTTCTCCGACGGAGAACATCATCGGGTTCCCCCGGTGGCCCGGCCCCCAGCGCCCTAGCTGGGGTGTCCGGGGTCTAGGGCGCTAGGGCAGGGGGTTCCACCATGTATCAAGTACAGGACACGCTGGCAGGCTACGAATCCGTGGCCACTGCTGCCACCAAACGCGCAGGCCTCGCCGCGCTTCGCCGTCGCCGCACGGCTTATCCGACTCGCGATTTCCGCCTCGTTATCAACCGCAATGGTTGGACTGAGGTGCTCGCATGAGTCC
>NZ_JBGFFG010000322.1:0-3920 GCF_056175765.1 Pseudoxanthomonas sp. LjRoot204_2
CTGCGAGCCGTTCGGCAGCGTGTACGAGGTGAACACCGACAGCTGGATGTCCTCGTACTTGTTGTGGAACGCCGACAGGTTCAGGAACACGCGCTGGTCGAGGAACGACATCTTGCTGCCGATCTCGAAGCTGTCGACCGATTCGTCGTCGAACGGCTCGCCAGAGCGCGGCACCGCCGTGGTGTTGGCGCGGATGTTGTAGCCGCCCGACTTGAAACCGCGCGAGGCCAGGCCGTAGACCATGATGTCGGGGGTGACCTGGTAGTCCAGCGAGACCTTCGGCGAGACGTTCTTGAAGTTGACCGTCTTGTCGAAGTTCGCCGCCGTGCCCCACGACGTTTCGTACTGGTTGTTGGTGTAGAAGCGGTTCAGCGCGACGGCATGCTTGTCTTCGTCCGTGTAGCGCGCGCCCACGTCCAGCTTCAGGCGGTCGGTCAGGTCGAAGGTCCAGTCGGCGTACAGCGCGATGCTCTTGGTGTTGACCACGCCCTGGGTGTCGCCGAACAGCGGATTGGTCAGGCCGGTGGCCAGCAGCGGGTTCCAGAAATAGTTCAGCACCTGGCCACCGGCGTCGCCATTGAACCAGTACAGGCCCATGACGCCACGGGCACGGCCGCCGCCATCGTAGTTCGCCTGCAGTTCCTGGCTGACCTGGCTGTCGCTGTAGAACGCGCGCACGTCCACCAGCGGCAACGGCGTGGTGTCGAAGTCGATGTTGGTCTCGGTGTCGGATTCGCGCTTGGCGGCGACGTACTTGAACGCCCAGTTGTCGCTCGGCCGCCAGTTGGCGGTGACCGAGGCGCCCTTCATCTCGGTGTCGTTGATGTTCTTCATGCCGCTGCGGATGTCGTAGCGGTCGCTGGTCGGCGGATAGGCCGGGGCCAGCGGGTTCGGGGCCAGCATCTTCGCACCGCGCACACCGGACTGGTCGTCCATGTAGTCGAAGGCGAACTGCACGTCGAAATCGTCCTGCGAGTACGCGCCCAGCTGCATGCGGACCGCGTTGATCTCCTTGTCGCTGACCTCCTGGCCGGTGTACGTGTTCTCACCGAAGCCGTCGCGGTTCATGCTCGCCACCGAGACGCGGCCGCGCAGGCCGCTGTCCTTGCCGCCGATCTCGCCGCCCAGCGCCGCCTTCACGTCCAGCTGGTTGTAGTTGCCCACCGTGACCGAGGCGAAGCCGGTGGTCTCCTGCGGCAGGCCGCGCGAGATGTACTTGATCGCACCGCCGATGGTGTTCTTGCCGTACAGCGTGCCCTGCGGTCMGCGCAGCACTTCGATGCGCTCCACGTCGAACACGTCCAGCAGCGCACCCTGCGGGCGGGCGATGTAGACGTCGTCCAGGTAGATGCCCACGCCCGGGTCCACGCCCCACAGCGGATCGGCCTGGCCCACGCCGCGGATATAGGCGGTCACGGTGCTGGTGGAGCCGCGCGCCGCGTACACGGTCAGGTTCGGCACCTGTGCATCGAGGTCACCAAGGTCCTTGATGTTGAGCTTGTCCAGCGTCTCCGGCGTGAACGCGGTGACCGCGACCGGCACGTCCTGCAGGGTCTCCTCGCGCTTGCGCGCGGTGACCTTGACCGAATCGAGCGTGGTGGCGTTGGTGGCTGGCGTGCCGGCGGCCGGCGCGGCGTCCTGCGCCCATGCCACAGGCACGGACGACAACAGGACACAGCCGATGGCCAGGCTCAGGTGCTTGCGCTTCATGGGTCTCCCCCTCCCGGGTATGACGTTGGCGGCGGGCGGGTGCCGCCGATTGAAGCGAACACTAGGGGGTGGCCCGCGCGGAGGGCATCGTACCTTCGTACAGTGGGACGGCCGGCACGGCCCTGCGGATACTCGCCGCACTGCAACCGGCGCTGGCCGAGGAGTGTTGGATGTCGTTCCTGATCGTGCTGGCCGCGCTGTGTTTCCTGATGTTCGTGGCCTACCGCGGCTACAGCGTCATCCTGTTCGCGCCGATCGCGGCGTTGGGCGCGGTGCTGCTCACCGATCCGTCACTGGTCGCGCCGATGTTCACCGGTCTGTTCATGGACAAGATGGTCGGCTTCCTGAAGCTGTACTTCCCCGTGTTCCTGCTGGGTGCGGTGTTCGGCAAGCTGATCGAGATCTCCGGCTTCTCCAAGGCGATCGTGAAAGCGACCATCAAGGTGGTCGGCGCGCAGCGCGCGATGCTGTCCATCGTGCTGGTGTGCGCGCTGCTGACCTACGGCGGCGTGTCGCTGTTCGTGGTGGTGTTCGCGGTGTATCCGTTCGCGGCGGAACTGTTCCGCCAGAGCGACATCCCCAAGCGGCTGGTGCCGGGCACCATCGCGCTGGGCGCCTTCACCTTCACCATGGATGCACTGCCGGGCACGCCGCAGATCCAGAACATCATCCCCACCTCGTTCTTCGGCACCACCGGCTGGGCCGCGCCGGTGCTGGGTACCATCGGTGGCATCTTCATCCTGATCGTCGGCATGACGTACCTGGAATGGCGGCGTCGCGTGGCCGCGCGCAACGGGGAGGGCTATGCCGGCAGCGAAGAGCTGCGCAACGAACCCGAACCCTTCAGGGGCGATCGCCTGGCGCATCCGCTGATCGCGATCCTGCCGCTGCTGCTGGTGGGCGTGGCGAACTTCCTGTTCACCCGCTGGATCCCGGGCTTCTACGGCGACAGCCAGTCCTTCATCCCGGCGGTGATCGGCAATCCCGCACCGGTGGTGCAGGAGGTCTCGAAGGTCGCCGCGATCTGGGCCGTGCAGGGCGCGTTGCTGGTCGGCATCGTCTCGGTGATCGCGTTCGCGTGGAAGCCGGTGTTCGCCAGCTTCGCCGAAGGCACCAAGAGCGCCATCGGCGGCGCGTTGCTGGCCTCGATGAACACCGCCTCGGAATACGGCTTCGGCGCCGTCATCGCTGCCCTGCCCGGCTTCCTGGTGGTGGCCAACGCGCTGCAGGCCATTCCCAATCCGCTGGTCAACGAAGCGATCTCCGTCACCGCGCTGGCCGGCATCACCGGTTCGGCCTCGGGCGGCATGAGCATCGCGCTGGCGGCCATGGCGGACAGCTTCATCGCCAACGCGAACGCGGCCGGCATCCCGATGGAGGTGCTGCATCGCGTGGCGTCGATGGCCTCCGGCGGCATGGACACCCTGCCCCACAATGGTGCGGTGATCACCCTGCTGGCTGTTACCGGCCTCAGCCACCGGCAGTCGTACAAGGACATCTTCGCCATCACGCTGATCAAGACCACGGCGGTGTTCGTGATCATCGGCGTGTTTTACGCCACGGGCTGGGTCTGAGGCCACCCATGGCGTGACCGGCCTGTGCGCGCGGTCCCAAACGGGGCATCGCGCTTGCACAATACTTCCCGCATTCCGGGGAAGGCAGGGAAATCCGCATGGCGTACTACACCGTCCCGTGGCGTCGGCTCGCCGCGCGTGGCCCACTCCGGCGCACGGCCGTCGGCGCACGCGCTCGGCGCGACGCCGGCCCCGAACGACCGCCGGTGGCGACCGCCGACATCGGCACGCAGGTCCGTCAGCGCCTGAATCGCCTGTACGGCTGGAAAGGCGGCGAGCGCGCCAGTCCCAAGGACACCACGCCCGCACCGGACGCCATGGCCGTGCCGACCGGTGGCCGCGTGATGATGGGACAGTCGAATCCCCGGCTGCTGACCCTGGCTCGCCCGCCGTTCGCCGTGCAGGCACTCAACAACCTGAGCTACGGCGCCACCGCCACCACGGTCGCCGAGTTCAATGCGCTGGGCAGCAGCGACCGCCAGCGCCTGGCCAACTATGTCGACTGGCAGCTCAACTGGGATGCGATTGACGACAGCGCGGTCACCACTCGCCTCACCGCCGGCGGCTACACCACGCTCAACAAGTCGCTCGCCCAGCTGTGGGCCGACCACGTGGTGCCGGACCCGGAATACAACA
>NZ_JBGFFG010000323.1:0-3901 GCF_056175765.1 Pseudoxanthomonas sp. LjRoot204_2
ATCCAGTTCACGGGTCGATTGCGCTTGGCTGTCCGCCGCGGCGCAGACGGTCACGACAACGGCAAGCACAGAGCGAAGGGATTTACGAAGGGCGTCCATAACGATGGCCTCATATTTCGACGGGTCGGGGAATGTCGGTGTCGGCACCCTGGCGTGCCAGTGCTTCGCGCTGCTGCCACAGCCTTTTCAGCTCCTGGTCACTGGCGCCGCGCTCGTACGCGCGCTGCAACTCGCGGTCTAGGGTACGCAAGGGGTGTTCGCGCAACGGCGCGCGCGGCGCGCCGGCCATGATGTCCGGGGCGGTTGCAATGCGGTCGTGGAGAAGAGGCAGGGAGATGACGGCCATCGCCGCCGCCATCACCGAGGTCGCGAGCAGCTGCCTGCGCCGCGTACGCTGGCGCACGCGTGCCCGCTCGATTCTTGGCCATAACTCAGGCGGCAGGGCAGGCTCAGGCAACTCGGCGAAGTGGGTGYGCAGTAATTCAACTTTCATGGGTAGATGCCTCTTCCTTTTCCAGGTCGGCACGCAGTCGCGCGAGTGCGCGAGAGAGCAGCGACTTGGACCAACTGGTGGTATGCCCGAAGCGGCGGCCCAGGTCCTCGTGCGACCAGCCTTCCATTTCATGCAGCCACACGACAGTACGTTCGGTAGCGCTGAGGCGTCGCAGCAGGCCGTCGGCCTCCGCGAGATCGGACGGGTGGCCCGCCGCGTGGAGCCGGGTCTCGACGGCGTCGTCCTGTACCAGCCGTCCGGTGCGTCGCAGGTGATCGATGGCTGCGTTCGCGGCGACGCGCTTGAGCCAGGGCCGTAAGGGCTCGCCGTCGCGGAAGCCTCCGAGGAACTGCACCATGCGGAGAAAAGTGTCCTGCGTGATGTCCTCTGCGGTCGCGGTATTGCCCGTCACGCGATAGGCAAGTGTATGGACTGCGCTGGCGTGCCGGTGATACAGCGTGGCGAAGGCGGACGCATCCCCCCGGCGGGCCTTCCTGACCAAGGTCGGTTCGTCTTCCGGGGTGACGGGGGAGTCCATGTAGGCGATACGTGCCGGAACCGCCTATCGTCGCAACATGGTCAACGCGCGGCGAGCTCGTGGTTCAGTTCGGCGAGCCGTTGCGGCGTGCCGACGTCGGTCCATCGTCCCTGCAGCCGCTCACCCGTGACGCATGCCGACACCATGCCGGCATGGAGCAGGGGCAACAGCGGGAATCGTGGTTTTCCACTGGGCGTCTCGCGGATCTGCGCAGCGGCATGCTGCCGCCAGTCATCCAGCAAGGCGGGGCGATAGATCCCCAGGCCGGCGTACGTCAACCGGTGCCCGCCGTCGCGGTGCAGGTGACCCGCATCGTCGAGGGCAAAGTCGCCGCGCGGCGCGAAGGCGGGCGGATCCACCATCACCAGATGCGCAAGCCCCGAGGGCTCCCGTGGCAAGCGAGCGAAGTCGAAATCCGTCCAGATGTCGCCGTTCACCAGCAGGAAGGGCGCCTCGCCGAGCAACGGCCGTGCGTTGAGCATGCCGCCACCCGTTTCGAGCGGCGTGTCGCCCTCGTGGAGGTAGTGAAGACGCATCCCCCAGCGTGCACCATCACCCAGCACCGCCGGGAAGCGATCGGCCAGCCAGCTGGTGTTGACCACCACGTCCTGCACGCCGATGGCGGCCAGCTTCTCAAGGTGCCAGACGATCAGCGGCTTGCCGCAAGCCTCGATCAATGGCTTGGGCGTGTGGTCGGTCAGCGGGCGCATGCGCTCGCCGAGTCCCGCTGCGAACACCAGCGCCTTCATGCGATTTCACCGCGCGCGTGCAGCACGGGTTTGATGCGCGTGTCGAGCAGCGCCTGCAGTCCCGCCAGTTCCGGATAACGGGGCAGCACCTCGTCCAGATAGCGGATGAAGCGCGGTACATCGGGCAGGTAGCGGGTCTTCCCGTCGCGATAGTGCAGTCGGGAGAAGATGCCGAGGATCTTCAGGTGCCGCTGGATGCCCATCCAGTCGGCGTCGCGCAGGAACACCTTGAGCTCCGGTACCGGCAATCCGGCGCGCGTGGCGCGCGCGTGGTAGCGCGCGAGCCAGCCGTCGACGCGCTCGATCGGCCAGCTCAGGAACGCATCCTTGAACAGGCTCATCGCGTCGTAGGCAACAGGGCCGCGCACGCAATCCTGGAAGTCGATCACCGCCGGACCCGGCGTCACGGGCATCAGATTACGCGGCATGAAGTCGCGGTGGGTGAGTACACGTGCCTGCGCCAGCGCGTTGTCCATCAGCCGGCGCTGGGACAGCTCCAACCCGTCGATCTCGCCGCAGTCCAGCGTCAGCCCGAGATGGCGACGCAGGAACCATTCGTCGAACAACCCGGCATCGCGCTGCAGCAGCGCTTCACCGAACTCGCCCATGCCCTCCGGCGGCGTGATGGCCTGCAGGCGCAGCAGCTGTTCGATGGCCGCATCGAACCAGGTATCCGCGTTGTCGTCGCTGATCACGTGCGCCAGCGTCGGACCGCCGAGGTCCTCGAGCAGCAGGAAACCGAGTTCCGTGTCGACGGCCAGCACCTCGGGGACGCGCACATCGCCGGAGGCCAGCAGCTCGCGCATCGCCAACCAGGGCCGCACGTCCTCCAGGCCGGGCGGGGAATCCATCACGATCCGTCCCGGTCCATCGCCCAGGCTGCGCCAATAGCTGCGGTAGCCCGCGTCCATGGAAGCGCGTTCGAGTTGCGCATAYGGGTCGCCGAGCGCGCCGCGCGCCCAGTCCAGGCGCTGGGCGCCACGCCCCGAGGGGTCCTGAATCGTTGGGTTCATGCAGTCGCGGCCACGCAGAGGCGATAAGGGCTACAGGGTAAACTGGCGCCCTACCGACTTGCGAGGCTTGCATGGCCCCTCTCCAACCCGTGCTGCTGTCCGGCGGCTCCGGCACGCGCCTGTGGCCGCTCTCGCGCGAGGCCTATCCCAAGCAGTTCCTGCCGCTGGCGGGCGACGACACGATGGTGCAGGCCACGTGGCGCCGCGTGGACGCCATCGCCGGACTTGCGCCCATCGTCGTCGCGAACGAGGAGCACCGTTTCCTGGTCGCAGAACAGCTGCGGCAGATCGGCGCGCCGGTACCGTCGATCCTGTTGGAGCCCGTCGGCCGCAACACCGCGCCCGCGATTGCGGCCGCCGCGTTGCAGGCCATGTCGGGCGGTTCCGACCCGCTGCTGCTCGTGCTGCCGTCCGACCATGTGGTCCGCGACGTGGCAGGTTTCCAGCGCGCCGTGCGCGAAGCCTCGGCGGCCGCGGAGTCCGGTGCGCTGGTGACGTTCGGCATCGTGCCCGATGCGCCCGAGACCGGCTTCGGCTATATCCATGCGGAGTCCGGCGAGGGCCTGCGCAAGGTGTCGCGCTTCGTCGAGAAGCCCGACGCCGCCACCGCCCGGTCCTACCTCGATGCCGGCGGCTATTACTGGAACAGCGGCATGTTCCTGTTCCGCGCCAGCCGCTATCTCGAGGAGCTCGCGCGCTTCCGCCCGGATATCGTGGAAGCGGTGCGTGCGGCCCATGCAGGCGCGCGGCACGACGGCGACTTCGTGCGCCTGGACCGGGACGCCTTCGCCGCCTGTCCTTCCGACTCCATCGACTACGCGGTTTTCGAAAAGACCGCACATGCGATGGTGCTGCCGGTCGATATCGGCTGGAACGACGTCGGCAGCTGGTCGGCACTGTGGGAAGTGGCCGAACGCGATGAACACGGCAACGCGCATCACGGTGACGTGATCGCCGTGGACAGTCGCAACAGTTATGCCTACGCGCAACGGTTGGTCGCGCTGGTGGGCGTGGACGACATCGTGGTCGTCGAAACGGATGATGCGGTACTGGTCGCTCGCAAGGACCGGGTGCAGGACGTCAAGCAGGTCGTCGCCCGGCTCAAGAA
>NZ_JBGFFG010000324.1:0-5643 GCF_056175765.1 Pseudoxanthomonas sp. LjRoot204_2
GAATGCGCTTTTCCACTCCGATGTCTACACCTTGCGCGACATTGGCTTCATTTTTCAATAGGTTGGCCGCGCGGACAACGAGGTCATCCGCCTCCGGAACGCCGGGAACGGACTCACCGATCCGGCAAACCCGGCCATCTCCACGGCACCGCAGGTGGACCTGATCGCCCCACTCCAGCAGCCGGAAGACCGTCTGCAGGAGGTGGTAACCGTCCACACGCCGGCCGGTGATCTGCAGGGCCAGGTTGAGCTTGGCCGGCGCCGGCCAGACCGACCAGCCTTCCGCAGCCGGGAATGCGCTCACTGCGTCGCCAACTGCCACTGATCGATGGCGACCTTCACCGAGGCGCCCTGTCGCCGGGCCTCCATGCGACGCGGCATGATCGGGCGGGCACCCTCGGCCGGAAACCAGTCCAGGTAATCCACGCGCCACCCCTGCTGGGTCAGGGTGCGCAGGCGACCCTCGATGTCGTACTCCACGCCATCGATGGAAACGGCGGGATCGGCGACACCGCGGGCCCAGTGCACCATCGACGCGACCGGAATGTCCCAGCCCGTGGCGTCGCGCAACAGCCGGTCGGCATCGGCACCTTCGCGCGGCCCGCCCTCGAGTCCCTCCAGCCGTGCGGCGCGGGTCACCAGGTCGCCGTCCAGCCGCCAGCTCTGACGGGTCACCGGCGCGCTCAGCGCGACGAGATAGTCCGTGCCGGTCTGCTGCCAGTCGATGCGGCCGCTGCCCCCTTTGCCGTTGGCGTTGACGGCCACGCGTCCGGCAAACGACCAGTCCGCTTGCGAAGCCAGCCACGCAGCACGCGTCGCCTGTCCGGCCTGTGCGGCCGCCAGGGCCGCCGGGTCGCGCAGGACCGGTGAGTCCACCGTGGCGCTGCGCGTCGCACAGCCGGCCATCGACAGGGCCGCCAGCCCCGCCAGCCCCGCCAGCAGGAATCCTGAAACCTTCATGCGCCTGTCTTCTCCAGCGCCCGCAGCAGCGAGCGGTTGTCGGGGTCGAGCTTGCGGGCCTCGTCGAAGTAACGGCGCGCTTCCTCCTTCTGCCCCATCACCCACAGCACTTCAGCCACGTGCGCGGCGATTTCGGGGTCCTTCTGCAGCGTGAACGCGCGCCTCAGCTCGACCAGCGCCTCCGCGTTGCGGCCCAGCCGGTACAGCACCCAGCCGTAGCTGTCGATGATGGCGGCATCATCCGGCGCCGCGGTACGCGCCCGGCCGATCAGCTCCAGCGCCTCCTGGTAGCGCGTGGTGCGATCGGCGAGCGTGTATCCCAGCGCATTCAGCGCCGCCACGTTGTCCGGCTCGATCACAAGGATGCGGCGGAAGTCGGCCTCGGCATGGTCGATGCGGTCGCGCCGCTCCCAGGCCAGGCCCCGCGAATAGAGCAGGGCCAGATCGTCGGGGTACGCGGCCAGTCCGCGCGCGAACACGTCCAGTTCGCCGGCGTCCTGTTCGTCCTTCTGCCGCAACTCGGCTTCCATCAGGTAGGCGTCGCGACGCGTGCCGTCGTCGACCGTCGCATCTCCCTGGAGTGCACGCGCCTCGGCGAAGGCGTCGTCCTTGCGACCCAGGTCGAACAGGGCCTTGATGGCGCGCAAGCGGGCTTCGGCACGCTGGTCGCCGGCCGGGACACTGCGGTACCAGGTGAGCGCTTCCTCGCGCCGCTCCAGGAACTCGGCCATCTGGCCCAGCAACAGCCTGCGGTCCGGACTGTACGCGGTGGGCTGGCCTGCACTGACCTGCTTCAGCTCCTCGTAAAGCGCGTTGAGGGCGGTCTTGTCGTCGGCCTTGGCCAGCAGTTGCGCGCGCAGGCCGTAGGTCAGCGTGTCCTGCGGCCCCTGCCCCATGGCGCGGGAGGCGGCTGCCGGATCGCCGAGGCGGTCGTACTCTTCCGCGAGCTTGAGCCGGAGGGCGGCATCGGTGGCCGCCTTCGGCAGCAGCGTGTCGAGGACCGCGCGCGCCTCCTCCTTGCGGTCCGCCTGCAGCAGTTGGCTGGCCTGCAGCAACGCGACCAGCGGCTCGCCGGAGAAGCGCTTCACCACCTCGCCGACCATGCGCTCGGCCAGCGCGCAGGGCGATGCGCGTGGCGCGCTCGGCCAGGCCGGCGTCGTCGTCGCGCCGGGCGGCATCGAGGTACCAGCGCGCGGCCTCGGGCAATTGGCCGGCCTGCAGGGCGAATTCCCCCGCCATCACCGTGGCCAGCGCGTCGTCCTGCGGGGCGGCCGGCGATGTCGTCGTGGCTGCGGCGGCGGACGGTATCGCGGCCGCGAGGACCAGCAGGGCGAACCAGCTGCGAATCATTTCGGGCATGAAGGTCACGTCGGCCGTAAAATGGCGGCCCTGATATGAGCCAGCAGCTTACTGCAAGCGCCTGAACGATGACGTTGTGGGTCCTCGGATTGAACCACCAGACTGCGCCGGTCGACCTGCGCGAGCGGGTGGCGTTCGACGCCGGCACGGTGCCGCATGCGCTGTCGTCGCTGCGGGCGCTGCCCGACGTGGCGGAAGCCGCCCTGCTGTCGACCTGCAACCGCACCGAGCTGTACGCGGTGGCGGAAGACGGTGACGTGCTGGCGAGCTGGCTGGCGACCCACGCCGAGGGGCTCGAAGGCTATCTCTACCGTCACCGCGACGCCGATGCCGTCCGCCACCTGTTCCGGGTCGCCACCGGGCTGGACTCGATGGTGCTGGGCGAACCGCAGATCCTCGGCCAGGTGAAGGACGCCTGGGCTACGGCGCGCGAACACGGCGCGCTCGGCAACCGCCTGGACCGCCTGTTCCAGCAGACCTTCGCCGTCGCCAAGCGTGCGCGCACCGATACCCGCGTCGGCGCGAACCCCGTTTCCGTGGCCTCCACCGCCGTGCGCCTGGCGCAGAATTCCTTCGCCCGTCTCAGCGAATCCACCGTGCTGCTGGTCGGCGCCGGCGAAACCATCGAACTGGCCGCCAAGCACCTGAGCGAAGGCAAGGTGCGGCGCCTGCTGGTCGCCAACCGCACGCTGGCGCACGCGCAGGAACTGGCCACGCGCCACGGCGGCTACGCCCTGCCCCTGGCCGAACTGGAACGCCACCTGGCCGAGGCCGACGTGGTTTTCTCCGCCACCGCCGCGCGCGAGCCGGTCGTGCTGCAGGCACAGGTGGCCGCCGCACTGGCCAAGCGCAAGCACAAGCCGATGCTGCTGTTCGACCTGGCTGTGCCGCGGGATATCGAAGCATCCGTGGCCGAATTGCGCGACGCCTACCTCTATACCGTCGACGACCTCGAGCGCGCGGTCGAGGACAACCGCCGCAGCCGGCGCGAGGCCGCCGATGCCGCGGAAGCCATCATCGACGTACAGGTCGGCCGTTTCATGGAGAGCCTGCTGGCCGGCTCCCGCCAGGAGCCGCTCAAGCGGCTGCGCGCGCTGGGCGAGACCACGCGCGACGACGTGCTGGCGAAGGCGCGGCAGCAACTCGCCAACGGGCGGGAACCCGAGCAGGTACTGGAGTTCCTCGCCCACACACTGACCAACCGCCTGCTGCATCCGCCGACCGCCGCCCTGCGCGAGGCGGCGATGAGCGGCGATGCGGAACTGACGCGCGCCGCGGATCGCCTGTTCCCGGCGCAGCCGCCCTGCTCCCACGTGAAGAAAGACGATGACGCCGACGCTGCGCCGTAAGCTCGAAGCGCTGGCCGAACGCCGGGAAGAACTCGAACGCCTGCTCGCCGACCCCGGCGTGATCGGCGACAGCGACCGCTTCCGCAGTTTCTCGCGCGAGTTTTCCCAACTGGAACCTGTCGCCACCGCGATGGCGGAAGAGAAGCGTGCGCAGGCCGACCTCGCCGCTGCGCAGGCGATGCGCGACGACCCGGAACTGGCCGAACTGGCCGACGAGGAGATCGAAGCAGCCCGCCAGCGCCTTGCGCAGCTGGATGACGAACTGATGCTGTTGCTGTTGCCGAAAGACAACCGCGACGACGGCAACCTGTTCCTTGAAGTACGTGCCGGCACCGGCGGCGACGAAGCCGCGATCTTCGCCGGCGATCTGTTCCGCATGTACGCGCGTTACGCCGAGCGCCAGGGCTGGAAGGTGGAGATCGAATCCGACAGCCCGGGCGAGCACGGCGGCTACAAGGAAATCGTGGCGCGCGTCGTCGGCCGCGGCGCGTATTCCAAGCTCAAGTTCGAATCCGGCACCCACCGCGTGCAGCGCGTGCCCGAGACCGAATCGCAGGGCCGCATCCACACGTCGGCGGCGACGGTAGCGATCATCCCGGACGTGGACGAGGTGGACGACATCGTCATCAACCCCGCCGACCTGAAGGTGGACACCTTCCGCTCGTCCGGCGCCGGTGGGCAGCACGTCAACAAGACCGAGTCGGCGATCCGCATCACCCACGTGCCCAGTGGCGTGGTGGTGGAATGCCAGACCGAGCGCAGCCAGCACGCCAACCGCGACAAGGCGATGAAGCGGCTGAAAGCGCAGCTGCTGGATGCCGAGCGCAGCAAGCAACAGGCCGCGCAGGCGGAGACGCGCAAGCTGCAGGTCGGCAGCGGCGACCGCAGCCAGCGCATCCGCACCTACAACTTCCCGCAGGGCCGCATCACCGACCATCGCGTCGACGGCCTCACCCTGTACGACCTGCCCAACATCATCCAGGGCGACCTGGACGAACTGATCGACCGCCTCAGCCGCGAGCATCTGGCGGATGAACTGGCGCGTCTGACGGAAGCGGCATGACGCCGATCGTCCGACGCGCGACACTCGCCGACCTTGACACGGTCGCGTCGTTGTTCGACCAGTACCGCAAGTTCTACGGCAGAGAGTCCGATCCGGCGTTGGCGCGGGACTTCATCCAGGCACGCATGACGCGTGGCCAGTCGGCGATCCTGCTGGCGCACATCGACGACGACGCCGTCGGCTTTGCCCAGCTCTACCCCGCCTTCTCCTCCGTCAGCGCCGCGCACGTGTGGATCCTCAACGATCTGCTGGTGCTGCCGGACGCACGCCGGAGCGGCGTCGCCCGAGCATTGCTGTCGTCCGCCGTCGATTTCGCCCGCGCCGACGGCGCGTTGCGGCTGGAACTGGAAACCGACCACGACAACGCCGCCGCGCAGGCGCTGTATCGCGCGATGGGCTGGATGCCGTACGAAGGCACCTTGCGCTTCCGCCTGTCCCTCGACTGACCCGCGATTGCGCTACCCTGCGGCCATGAGCCATGCCGACACCCTGATCCCGCTGCACCTCTGCGTGCTGACCGTCTCCGACAGCCGCACGCTCGCCGAGGACCGCTCCGGCGACTACCTCGCCCACGCCCTTGCGCAGGAAGGCCACCGCCTGCACGAACGCGCACTGCTGCCGGACGACCGCTACCGCCTGCGCGCGCAGGTCTCGCAGTGGATCGCCGATCCCGCGGTGGRCGGCATCCTGGTCACCGGCGGCACCGGCTTCACCGGCCGCGACTCCACGCCCGAAGCACTGCTGCCGCTGCTGGACAAGGAAATGCCCGGCTTCGGCGAGCTGTTCCGGCACGTCAGCGTCGAGGAAATCGGCACGTCGTCGTTGCAGTCGCGCGCGTTCGCCGGCCTGGCCAACCAGACCTTCATCTTCTGCCTGCCCGGTTCCACCTCGGCGTGTCGCACGGCGTGGGAG
>NZ_JBGFFG010000325.1:0-3892 GCF_056175765.1 Pseudoxanthomonas sp. LjRoot204_2
CGCCGTACCCTCATCCGGCGCTACGCGCCACCTTCTCCCGCGGGAGAAGGAAGACGCTACTTGCTATCCACCTGCAGCACCGCCAGGAAGGCTTCCTGCGGAATCTCCACGCGGCCCACCTGCTTCATCCGCTTCTTGCCCTCTTTCTGCTTCTCGAGGAGCTTCTTCTTGCGGGTGATGTCGCCACCATAGCACTTGGCCAGCACGTTCTTGCGCATGGCCTTGACCGTGCTGCGCGCGATGATCTGCGAGCCGACGGCGGCCTGGATGGCCACGTCGAACATCTGCCGCGGGATCAGGTCCTTCATCTTCTCGCACAGCTCGCGACCGCGCCGATCGGCGTGGCTGCGGTGCACGATCAGGCTGAGCGCATCGACCTTGTCGCCGTTGATCAGCGTATCCAGACGCACGAACGGGCCGGGCTGGAAGCGCAAGAACGAGTAATCCAGCGAGGCGTAGCCGCGGCTGACCGACTTCAGCTTGTCGAAGAAGTCCAGCACCACTTCGGCCATCGGCAGCTCGTAGCTGATCTGCACCTGGCTGGCGAGGTACTGGATGCCGATCTGCGCCCCGCGCTTTTCTTCGCACAGCTTGATGATCGCGCCGATGTAGGCTTCGGGCGTCAGGATGTTGGCGCGGATGATGGGCTCGCGCACCTCGTCGATCAGGTTGGACTGCGGCAGTTTCGCCGGATTGTCCAGCGACAGCACCGTGCCATCGGTCCTGAGGACTTCATACACCACGGTCGGGGCGGTGCTGATGAGGTCAAGGTCGTACTCGCGCTCCAGCCGCTCCTGCACGATCTCCATGTGCAGCATGCCGAGGAAGCCGCAGCGGAAGCCGAACCCCATTGCCTCGGAGCTTTCCGGTTCGAAGCGCAGCGCGGCATCGTTCAGGCGCAGCTTCTCCAGCGCCTCGCGCAGCGCCGGGTAGTCCTCGGCATTGACCGGGAACAGGCCGGCGAACACGCGCGGCTGCATTTCCTGGAAACCGGGCAGCGGACCCGGCGCGGGATCACCGGCCAGCGTCAGGGTGTCGCCGACCGGCGCACCGTGCACGTCCTTGATCGACGCGGTGATCCAGCCCACCTCGCCCGCGCCGAGCTTCTTCAGCTCCTTGCGCTTGGGCGTGAACACGCCGACCTTGTCCACCTCGTGGGTGCGGCCGGTGGACATCACCAGGATCTTGCTCTTCGGCCCGATCTCGCCCTGCATCACCCGCACCAGCGAGACCACGCCCAGGTAGTTGTCGAACCACGAGTCGATGATCAGCGCCTGCAGCTTGTCGGTGTCGCGCGGCTGAGGCGGCGGGATGCGCTGGACGATGGCTTCCAGCACCAGGTCGACATTGAGGCCGGTCTTGGCGCTGACGGCGACGGCATCGTCCGCGTCGATGCCGATGACCGCCTCGATTTCCCGCTTGGCACGCTCGATGTCGGCGGTCGGCAGGTCGATCTTGTTGAGCACCGGCACCACTTCCAGCCCCTGCTCAACCGCGGTGTAGCAGTTGGCGACCGACTGGGCTTCCACGCCCTGGGCGGCGTCCACCACCAGCAGCGCGCCTTCGCAGGCGGCCAGCGAGCGGCTGACTTCGTACGAGAAGTCGACGTGGCCGGGAGTGTCGATGAAATTGAGCTGGTAGACCTGCCCGTCCTTCGCCTTGTACGGCAGGGACACGGACTGGGCCTTGATGGTAATGCCGCGCTCGCGCTCGATGGGATTGGAGTCGAGCACCTGCGCTTCCATCTCGCGGGCCTCGAGGCCGCCGCAGAGCTGGATGATGCGATCGGCAAGGGTCGACTTGCCGTGGTCGACGTGCGCGATGATGGAGAAGTTGCGGATATTCCGCATGGAATCGGAGGACATGGGGGGCGGCGGCCTGTGCCGTCGTCAGGAATAACGGGCGATTATCGCACGGACGGCGGCCGAGCTCGCCGATCCGAGCTCGGCGTCCCAAAACCTCCTCACCCCGGCAAACACGGGGTGAGGGATCGCCTGATACGACGGCGACTCAGCTCTTGTCGACGTTCACGGCCAGGAAACGGGTCACGCCGCCGCGGCTACGGACCAGCAGCATCACTGTGTCACCTGGCTTGGCCGCCGCCAGTTCCCTGTCGAGCGCGGCAGGACTGTTCACCTTTGCGCGGCCGACCTGCAGGATCACGTCACCGCCACTGAGGCCGGCCTCGCGGGCAGCCGCGCTATTGACCCGGGTCACCAGCACGCCGTCGTTGCCTTCGATACCCAGTTGCTTGCGCGTCGCGGCATCCAGCCCCTGGCTGGTGATCCCCAGCGCGTTGCCGCTGGAAGTGGCGGGTGGCGCATTGGGGGATGAGGAGGGCCCGGAAGCGGTGTCCTGTCCTTCATCCAGTTCGGTCAGGGTGACGGTGACCTCACGCGGCTTGCCGTCCCTGATCAGGGCGACCTTTGCCTTGGTGCCGGGCACCAGCACTCCCACCAATGGTGGCAGATCACTGGACTGGTTGATCGGCGACCCGTTGAACGATGTGATCACATCGCCAATCTCGATGCCTGCCTTGCCAGCCGGACTGCCGGCGAGCACCTGGTTGACCAGTGCTCCCCGGGCATCAGGGACATTCAGGCCCCGGGCCTTGGCCGCATCGAGCGGCTCGACAATGACTCCCAGCTGGCCCCGGCTGACCTTGCCAGTTGCCTTCAGCTGCTCCACCGCGCTCATCGCCAGGTCTATCGGGATGGCGAAGCTGATGCCCATGTAGCCGCCGGACACCGAGAAGATCTGCGAATTGATGCCAACCACTTCACCACGCGTATTGAGCAGCGGACCGCCGGAATTGCCCTGGTTGATCGCCACGTCGGTCTGGATGAACGGCACGTAGCGCTGTTCGGGGGACGCGCTGCGGCCGACGGCACTGACGATGCCTGCGGTGACGGAATGGTCGAGCCCCAGCGGCGAGCCGATCGCCACCACCCATTGACCGGGCTTGAGCGTGGTCGAGTTGCCGATGCGTACGGTCGGCAGGCCCTTGGCATCCACTTTCAGCAGGGCGACGTCGTACTGCTGGTCGCTGCCCACCACCTTGGCGGTCAGCTCGCGGCGATCCGGCAGGGTCACCTTCACCTCGTCCGCGCCATCGACCACGTGGTGGTTCGTCAGCACGTAACCGTCGGCCGAGATGATGAAGCCCGACCCCATGGAAGTGCCCCTACGCTGCGGCCCCTGCGGGCCCGGACCCGGCATCTGGAAGCCGGGCGGCAGCATGCGGCGGAAGATTTCGGGGATATCGGCCTCCTCGTCCGTGCCCGCGGTGCGCCGCGTGCCGATCCTGGCCTCGACATTGACCACCCCCGGGCCCACCTGCTCGACCAGTTGGGTGAAATCAGGCAGCCCGGTCACGAGTTGCGGCGCCGCCGACTGCGCGACCGCGGGGGCCGCTGCCACGGACGCAGGCGCCTCCGCTTGTTGCGCGCAGGCAGCCAGCGGCGCGGTGAGTATCAGCATGGCCAGCAGGCCGTTACGGGCGTGAGGGGTCATCGAACGCATGCCTCGATAAGTGGGAAGTACGGGAGAACGCGCATCCGGCAGATCGCCGCATGCGCGCGTGTCAGTCGCGCGGCACGTCGACCGGGGCGGAGACCGGCGGCGCGGAAGGCAGGCGGGGCTCGAAGGGGTAGAACGTCCGCATGGCCGAATCCGAGGCGTAACCCGTCGTCACGCCACCGGTTGCAGACGGATAGGCGGACAGGGCGGATCGCGGCCAGGGACGCGAGGCGACGGACGCGGTCTCCTGGCTGCGATGGGAGAACGGATTGATTGTCGACGGCAGCGGCGAGGCGGACGCCAGGGCGGCGACAGGGTCGGAAGACACGCTACGCGATGTGGCGCTTGCACGAACCGGGGCGTCGGCACGCGC
>NZ_JBGFFG010000326.1:0-3890 GCF_056175765.1 Pseudoxanthomonas sp. LjRoot204_2
TCGTTGCCCGGGATGGCGTAGTCGACCAGGGCCGGGTCGTAGTTCGAGTCGACCACCGCGATCACCGGGATGCCGAGCTTCTTGGCTTCCTTGATGGCGATGTCTTCATGGCCGATGTCGATGACGAACAGGGCGTCCGGCAGGCGGTTCATTTCCTTGATGCCGCCCAGCGAGGCCAGCAGCTTCTCGCGCTCGCGGCGCAGGCCCAGCACTTCGTGCTTGACCAGCTTCTCGAAGGTGCCATCGGTTTCGGCGGCTTCCAGTTCCTTCAGGCGGGCGACCGACTTCTTCACGGTGGCGAAGTTGGTCAGCGTGCCACCCAGCCAGCGCTGGGTCATGAACGGCATGCCGCAACGCTCGGCTTCTTCCTTCACCGCTTCGCGCGCGCTGCGCTTGGTGCCCAGGAAAAGGATGGTGCCGCGCTTCTGCGCGACGCCCGAGATGAAGTTCATCGCGTCGTTGAACAGCGGAACGGTCTTCTCGAGGTTGATGATGTGGATCTTGCCGCGGGCACCGAAGATGTACGGCGCCATCTTGGGGTTCCAGTAGCGGGTCTGGTGGCCGAAATGGACGCCGGCTTCCAGCATCTGGCGCATGGTGACTTGGGGCATTGCATGACTCCTGATAAGGAACCCACCGCCAGGCAAAGGAAGGCGGTGCCCGTGAGGGCGGGGTTCCGGGGTTGGGCCTCCCTGCGGCATCCGTGTCCGAACCCTCCAGCGAAGGGCACCCCGGCACGGGTTGAGGCAGCAGGTGTGGATTCGTCGGTGTCGCCCGACGTGGGCGGTCCGGCCGGGCAGGCCAGGACGCGAAGCCGCGGGAGTATAGCGGGGTTCGCCCGGTGGCGGCAAACCGGGTGGAGTCGCGGGGAGGGCGCTGGTGGCCCGAGCCGTTCAGCCCGCGCGCCAAATGGGGGATAATCGGCCAATGGCCATCCAGCTCAAGACCCCCGAAGACCTCGCCCAGATGCGCATCGCCGGCCGCCTCGCCGCCGAGGTGCTGCAGGTGGTCGCCCCGCATGTGAAGCCGGGCGTGACCACCGCGGAACTGGACCGCATCTGCCACGATCACATCGTCAACGTGCAGCAGGCGATTCCCGCCAACGTGGGCTACAAGGGCTTCCCGGCGACGGTCTGCACCTCGGTCAACAACGTCATCTGCCATGGCATCCCCAGCGAGGGGAAAGTGCTGAAGGACGGCGACATCGTCAACATCGACGTCACCGTCATCAAGGATGGCTGGCACGGCGATACCAGCCGCATGTACATCGTGGGCACGCCGTCGGTGATGGCCAGGCGCCTGGTGGACGTGACCCGCGAGGCCATGTTCCGCGGCATCCGCGCGGTGAAGCCGGGCGCCACCCTGGGCGATGTGGGCCACGCGATCCAGCAGTACGCGGAATCCGAGCGCTTCAGCGTGGTGCGCGAGTACTGCGGCCACGGCATCGGCAAGGTCTACCACGACGAGCCGCAGGTGCTGCACTACGGCCGCCCGGGCGAGGGCGTGGTGTTGAAGCCGGGCATGACCTTCACCATCGAGCCGATGATCAACGAGGGTGCGCGCCATACCCGCGTGCTGCCGGACGGCTGGACCGTGGTGACCAAGGACCGCAAGCTTTCGGCGCAGTGGGAACATACCGTGGCGGTGACCGAGGATGGCGTCGAGATCCTGACCCGCGTGCCGGGCGACGACAACGACCTGTGAGTACCCCGACAGCCGCGAACGGACAGGCGACGCGGCTGCCGGACATCGGCCCGGGCGTTGCCGATGACGCGGCCTGGTCGGCGGCGGCACGCGCGTCGCTGGGCCATACCGATGCCCGGCTGGACAAGCGCTTCGACCAGGACGACGGTATGGACCGCATCCTCGCGCTGCGTGCGCGGGCGGTCGATCACCTGCTGAAGGATGCGTGGCTGCGCTGCATTCCGCCGGAGGCGCCGATGGCGTTGTTCGCGGTGGGAGGCTATGGCCGGGGCGAGCTGTTTCCGCATTCGGACGTCGACGTGCTGGTCCTGGCGGCGCCCCACGTGCAGCAGGCGCATCACGGCGCCGTGGCGCGCCTGTTTGCGCTGTTGTGGGACGCCGGACTGCCGATCAGCCACAGCGTGCGCTCGGCGGGCGAATGCACGGCTGCGGCCGCCGCCGACCAGAGCGTGCTGACCGCGCTCATCGAGGAGCGCCTGATCGTCGGCGAGCCTGTCGACGAAGGGCTGCTGATCGATGCCATCGGCCCGGCCCGGGTCTGGCCACCGCGGGATTTCTTCGTCGCCAAGCGCGAGGAACTGCGCATCCGCCACGCGCGGTTCGGCGACACCTCCGACAACCTGGAGCCCAACATCAAGGAAGGCCCGGGCGGCCTGCGCGACCTGCACACCCTCGGCTGGATGGCGCTGCGCACGTTCGGTGTGCGCGATCTCGAGGCGCTGGTGGGACTGGGGCATCTGGGCCCGGACGAAGCCGCGGCGCTGGCGCGCGAACGCCGCGCGCTGGGGCGCCTGCGCTATGGCCTGCACCGGGTGGCGAACCGGCCGGAGGAGCGCCTGCGGTTCGATTACCAGAAGACGCTGGCGCAGCGGCTCGGGTTCGCCGACGACGAGGAAAGCCTCGGCGTCGAGAAGATGATGCAGGGCTTCTACCGCAGCGCGGCCATCGTGCGCCGCATCAGCGACCGCCTGCTGCAACGCTTCGAGGAGCAGTTCGACGGCGAGGCGCTGCCCGAGCCGCTGGACGGGCAGTTCGCTCTCCGTCGCGGCTACCTGGCCGCACGTGAAGGCGCCTGGCCGGCGAACGATGTCGGCCAGGTGTTCGCGCTGTTCGCGGTGTGGGCCGCCCATCCGCAGGTACGCGGGCTGCATTCGCGCACGGCGCGCGCGCTGGCGGAGTCGCTTCCGAAGCTTTCGGCGTATCCCGCCGCCGGCAAGGAACAGCGCGATGCATTCATGGCGTTGCTGCGTGGTCCGCGAGCGATGGAAACGCTCACCCGCATGGCGCGCCTCGGCGTGCTGGGGCAATGGATTCCCGCGTTCGCGCGCGTGTCCGGACGCATGCAGTTCGACCTGTTCCATGTCTACACCGTCGACCAGCACACGCTGATGGTGTTGCGGAACATCGCCGCCTTCGCCGCGGGTCGCGCTGACGAGCGCTTCTCGATCGCGCACGAGGTCTGGCCGCGCCTGCGCAAACCCGAGTTGCTGCTGCTGGCCGGCCTGTTCCACGACATCGCCAAGGGCCGTGGCGGCGACCATTCGGAACTGGGCGCGGTGGATGCGCGCGAATTCTGTTCCGCCCACGGGCTCAGCGAGTCAGACACCGCCCTGGTGGCGTGGCTGGTGGAGCAGCACCTGCGCATGTCGGTGACGGCGCAGAAGCAGGACATCTCCGATGCGGACGTGATCCACGCCTTCGCCGCGCTCGTCGAGGACCGCGAGCGCCTCGACTATCTTTACCTGCTGACCTGCGCCGACATCGCCGGCACCAGCCCGAAGCTGTGGAATGCGTGGAAGGACCGCCTGCTCGCCGACCTGTACTTCGCCGCGCGCCGCGTGCTGCGCGAAGGCCTGGAGAATCCGGTGGCGGTGGATGAACGCCTGGACGAGGCGCGCGGCAGCGTGCGCGCCATGCTGGAACTGCAGGGCCTGTCCGCGGCGCAGGCTGATGCGCTGTTCACCACCATGCCCGAAGAAAGCTTCCTGCGCTTCCGCCCCGAACAACTCGCCTGGCAGACGCATGCGATCCGCGGTGCGTCGGCAGGCGAAACGCGCGTGCGTGCGCGCCGCATCGCCGACGATGCCGACGCCATGGAAGTCTTCGTGCATTCGCCCGACCGGGACGGGCTGTTCGCGGCCATCCTCGCCACCCTGGACCGCATGGGCTTCGCGATCCACCAGGCG
>NZ_JBGFFG010000327.1:0-3878 GCF_056175765.1 Pseudoxanthomonas sp. LjRoot204_2
GCCCTGGCCATTGCCATCGCCGGCTGGGTCAATGCGCTGCAACTGGCGTGGTTGCTTCGCAAAGCAGGCGTTTACCGCCGGCAGCCGGGCTGGGGGCGTTTCCTGCGCCAGATCGGCATCGCCACCCTGGCGATGACGCTCACGGTGCTGGCGTTCCGGTTGCTGTGGACGGACTGGTCCGCCTGGACGTGGTGGGAGCGCGGCTGGCGGCTTGCGGCGATGGTCGGCGCCGGCGGCGGCCTGTATRCCGGCCTGCTGTACGTTCAGGGCATCCGGCCGCGAGACCTGCGTGGGCATTGAGGACGGGCGGGCCGGCTATACTTCAATGTCTTGCACCATCCCGGATCCGCCGCCTGGCGCGTCCGCCCTGACAGGATTCCATGAGCAGGCTGTTCCGTGACGTCGATGGCGGGTCTCTGTGCCCGCACGGTAGCGTGGTCTGCATCGGCGCCTTCGATGGCCTGCACTCGGGCCACCGCGCGCTGGTGCGGCATGCCGTGGCGCGTGCGCGTGCGCTGGGCGTCGAGTGCGTCGTCGTCACGTTCGAGCCCCTGCCGCGCGAGTTCTTCTCCAAGGACCATCCGCCGCCGCGCCTGACCCTGGCGCGCGCCAAAGTAGAAGGCCTGCTGGGCCTGGGTGCGGATCGCGTCGGCCTGCTGCGCTTCGACGCCAGGCTTTCGGCGATGTCCGCCGAGGACTTCGTCCGCACCCTGCTGGTCGGCCGGCTGGCCGCCCGCGAAGTCTGGATCGGTCCGGAATTCCGCTTCGGCCACCGCCGCGGCGGCGATGTCGTGCTGCTGCAGGCGATGGGAAGTGAGCTGGGCTTCAGCGCCGACGCGATCGCGCCGGTCGAAGTGCAGGGCGAACGCGTGTCCAGCACGCGCATTCGCGAAGCCCTGAAAAGCGGCGACTTCACTACCACCACCCGCTTGCTCGGTCGACCCTATGCCATCGGCGGCCGGGTCGTGCGCGGCAAGCAACTCGGCCGCACGCTCGGCTTCCCCACCGCCAACCTGCGCTTCCCGAAAGCGCCGGCCCTGTCCGGCATCTACGCCACCTGGGTGCACGGCGTGGGCGATGCACCGTGGCCGTCGGTCTCCAGCTTCGGCACGCGCCCCACGGTGGACGGCGTCGAGCCGCTGCTGGAAGCCCATCTGTTCGACTTCGCCGGCGACCTCTACGGGCGCCACATCGAAGTCGAATTCGTCGCCAAGCTGCGCGACGAACTGAAATTCCCCGATCTGCCCAGCCTCACCGAGCAGATGCACCGCGATGCCGACCAGGCGCGCGCACTCCTTTCCGAACACAAAGAACGAGCGACGGCGTGAGCCAGGACTACAAAGCGACTCTCCACCTGCCCGCCACGGATTTCCCGATGCGCGGCGACCTGCCCAAGCGCGAGCCCGACACACTGGCCCGCTGGGAAAGCCAGGGCCTGTACGCGCAGCTGCGCGAGAACGCCAAGGGCCGCCCGCTGTTCGTGCTGCACGACGGCCCGCCGTACGCCAACGGTGCGATCCACCTGGGCCATGCGGTCAACAAGATCCTCAAGGACATCATCGTCAAGTCGCGCTACCTCGCCGGCTTCGATGCGCCGTACATCCCCGGCTGGGATTGCCACGGCCTGCCGATCGAGATCGCCATCGAGAAGAAGTTCGGCAAGGTGGGCGTGAAGCTCGACGCCGTCGAATTCCGGCAGAAGTGCCGCGAATACGCCGAGTCGCAGATAGACATCCAGCGCAAGGATTTCAAGCGCCTGGGCGTGATCGGCGACTGGGACAACCCGTACAAGACGCTCGATTTCCGCTTCGAAGCGAACGAGATCCGCGCGCTGGCGAAGATCGTCGCCAACGACCACCTGACCCGCGGCGTAAAGCCGGTGCACTGGTGCTTCGATTGCGGCTCGGCGCTGGCCGAGGCCGAGATCGAGTACGCCGACAAGGTGTCGCCCGCCGTCGATGTCGCCTACGCCGCGCGCGATGCGCAGGCGGTGGCGACGGCGTTCGGCGCCACGGTGCCGGCGGATGTCGAGGTCGCGCTGCCGATCTGGACCACCACGCCGTGGACGCTGCCCGCGTCGCTGGCGATCTCCATCGGCGGCGAACTGGAATACGCCCTGGTCGAAGGCCCCGCGCACGACGGCAAGCGCCGCTGGCTGGTGCTGGCCGATGCGCTCGCGACGCGCGCGCTGCAGCGTTACGGCGTTACCGACGTGGTCGTGCACGCGCGAGTGAAGGGCAGCGCGCTGGAAGGCCTGCTGTTCGCGCATCCGTTCTACGACACGCGCGACATCCCCGTGCTGCTGGGCGACCACGTGTCGGCCGAAGACGGTACCGGCGCCGTGCACACCGCACCGGGCCACGGCCAGGAAGACTACGTCGTCAGCAAGCAGTACGGCCTGCTGGACAAGTACACCGCCGCGCAGCTCAATCCGGTCGATGGCCGCGGCGTCTACCTGCCGTCCACGCCGGCCGCGCATGGCGTGGAGCTGGCCGGCCTGCACATCTGGAAGGCCAACGACGTCATCRTCGACGTGCTGAAGCAGAGCGGCGTGCTGCTCGCTTTCAGCAAGCTGGAACACAGCTACCCGCACTGCTGGCGCCACAAGACGCCCATCGCGTTCCGGGCCACGCCGCAGTGGTTCATCTCGATGGAGCAGGCCCATCTGCGCGCCGACGCGCTGGAAGCGATCAAGCAGGTCGGCTGGTTCCCGCAATGGGGCGAAGCCCGCATCGCCGGCATGGTCGATGGCCGTCCCGACTGGACCATCTCGCGCCAGCGCACCTGGGGCGTGCCCATCGCGCTGTTCGTGCATCGCGAAACCGGCGAGCCGCATCCGCGCAGCGTCGAGCTGATGCGCGCGGTCGCCGAACGCGTGGAGCAGGGCGGCGTCGATGTCTGGTACACGCTGGACGCGGCCGAGCTGCTCGGCGACGAAGCGAAGGACTACGACAAGATCACCGACATCCTCGATGTCTGGTTCGACTCCGGCGTGACCCACGAAGGCGTGCTGCTGGAGCGCGGCCTCGGCAAGCCGGCCGACCTCTACCTGGAAGGCTCGGACCAGCATCGCGGCTGGTTCCAGTCCTCGCTGCTGACCGGCGTGGCGATCGACAAGCGGGCGCCGTACAAGCAGTGCCTCACCCACGGCTTCACCGTGGACGAGCACGGCCGCAAGATGTCCAAGTCGCTGGGCAACGGCATCGAGCCGCAGGACATCATGAAGACCCTTGGCGCCGACATCCTGCGCCTGTGGATCGCCAGCGCCGACTACAGCAACGAGATGTCGCTGTCGCAGGAAATCCTGAAGCGCAACGCCGACGCCTACCGCCGCCTGCGCAACACCGCGCGCTTCCTGCTCAGCAACCTCAACGGCTTCGATCCCGCCCGCGACCTGCTGGCGCCGGCCGACATGGTCGCGCTGGACCGCTGGATCGTGCACCGCGCGTTCGAAGTGCAGGAGAAGATCAAGGCCGCCTACGACCGTTATGACTTCGCCGAAATCGTGCAGGCGCTGCTGAATTTCTGCAGCGTCGACCTCGGCTCGCTGTACCTGGACGTCACCAAGGACCGCCTGTACACCATGCGCGAGGATTCGCGCGGTCGCCGCAGCGCCCAGAGCGCGATGTACCGCATCGCCGAGGCCTTCGTGCGCTGGATCGCGCCGGTGCTGAGCTTCACCGCCGACGAGATGTGGGGCTACCTGCCGGGCGAGCGAGTCGGCAACGTGCTGTTCGCCACCTGGTACGACGGCCTGGCGCCGCTGCCGGCCGACGCCGCCCTGAACGCCGCCGACTTCGACCAGCTGCTGGCGCTGCGCGAACAGGTCGCCAAGGTGCTGGAGCCGATGCGCGCCAACGGCCTGATCGGTGCCGCAC
>NZ_JBGFFG010000328.1:0-3873 GCF_056175765.1 Pseudoxanthomonas sp. LjRoot204_2
TCCTTGTCCAGGATCGGGAAGCAGGTCTCAACGCGATGCAGCAGATTGCGTTCGAGCCAGTCGGCGCTCGCGCAGTAGAGTTCCKGCGCGCCGTCGTTGCCGAACCAGTAGAGACGGCTGTGCTCGAGGAAGCGACCGACGATGGAGCGCACCCGGATGTTGTCGGAAATGCCCGGCACCCCGGGGCGCAGCGCGCAGGCGCCGCGGACGATCAGGTCGATCCGTACCCCTGCCTGCGAGGCCGCATACAGCGCGCGGATGATGCGCGGCTCGTTGATGGCATTGATCTTGGCGATGATGCGCGCCGGCTTGCCGGCCCGCGCCAGCTTGGCTTCGCGTTCGATCTTCTTGATCAGGCCCGGGTGCAGCGTGAAGGGCGATTGCAGCAGTCGCTTGAGCTTGGTCGTGGGCGCCAGGCCGGAGAGCTGCTGGAACAGCAGGTGCACGTCGCTGCCGATGTCGGGGTCGGCGGTGAGCAGGCCGATGTCCGTATACGCGCGTGCTGTACCGCTGTGGTAGTTGCCGGTGCCCAGGTGCACGTAGCGCCGCAGCTTGCGCCCTTCGCGGCGCACGATGAGCAGCATCTTGGCGTGCGTCTTGTAACCCACGACGCCGTACACCACCTGCGCGCCGGCTTCCTGCAGCTTGTCGGCCACGCCGAGGTTGRCGTCCTCGTCGAAACGGGCGCGCAGTTCGACCACGACGGTCACGTCCTTGCCGTTCCGCGCCGCCTGCACCAGCGCTTCGACGATCGCCGAATCCTTGCCCGTGCGGTAGAGCGTCTGCTTGATCGCCAGCACGTCGGGGTCCACCGCGGCCTGCTTGATCAGGTCCAGCACGGCGCCGAACGAATCGAAAGGGTGGTGCAGCAGCACGTCGTCGTCGGCGACCTTTTCGAAGATCGCCTCGCTGTCGCGCAGCGGCCGGGGGGTGAACACGGGGTACTTCAGTTCCGGGCGCTGCACCAGGTCGTACACCTGGATCACGCGGTTGAGGTTGACCGGCCCGTTGATCGGATACACCGCGTTGTCGGGCAGCGCGAAGTTCTGCAGCAACTGCCGCACGATGGGCTTGGGACAGTCGTGCGCGATCTCCAGGCGCACGGCCGGCCGATAACCACGGCCTACCAGCTCGTCGCGCAACGCCAGCGCCAGGTTCTCGACTTCCTCTTCGTCGACGACCACTTCGGAGTTGCGCGTCACGCGGAACTGGTACGAGCCCTTCACTTCCATGCCCGGGAACAGTTCGTCCACGAACACCGACAGCACCGAGGAAAGCAGCACGAAGTCGTTCTCGCCACCGGACACGCGCTGCGGCAGGTGGATGATGCGCGGCAGTGAGCGCGGCGCGCGCACGATGGCCAGGTGGCCGGCACGGCCGAACGCATCCTTGCCCTTCAGCACCACCACGATGTTCAGCGACTTGTTGAGGATCTTCGGGAACGGATGCGCCGGGTCCAGGCCCAGCGGGGACAGCACCGGCATGATCTCGTTGCGGAAATAGGCGCGCAGCCAGCGCGTCTGGCGCGCATTCCAGCTGTCGCGGCCGAATACGCGCACGCCGGCTTCGGCCAGTCCGGGGCGGAGCACCTCGTTCCAGCACTTGTATTGGGCGTCGACCAGTTCGGCGGCGCGGTCGTGGATCTTGTTGAGCACGGTCGCCGGGCTCATGCCATCCGCGCCCGGCGGCAGGCCGAAGTCGAGTGCGTGGCGCACGGTGGCGGCGCGGATCTCGAAGAACTCGTCCAGGTTGGTGCAGGAGATGCACAGGAAGCGCAGCCGCTCCAGCAAGGGTACCGACGGGTCTTGGGCCTGCGCCAGCACGCGGAAGTTGAAGTCCAGCTGGGACAGTTCGCGGTTGAGGTAGAGCGCCGGGTCGCGCAGCGCGTCTTCGCCGGTGGCAGGGGCGGGCGTCGTGTCCAGGGCGGCGTTCATGCGGTCTGGCTGTCCGTGGTGAGGGCGCGCGGGGCGGCGTCGAGGCGAGGCTCGACACGTTCGGCGCCGAAATGGATGGAGAACAGGCTGCCCTGTCCGACCTCGCTTTCGATCTCGAGGCGGGCCTGGTGCAGGTTCAGCACGTGCTTGACGATCGACAGTCCCAGGCCGGTGCCGCCGCTCTCGCGCGAGCGGCTGGTCGAGACGCGGTAGAAGCGCTCGGTGATGCGCGGCAGGTGCGACGTCGGGATGCCGTAGCCGGTATCGCGCACGCTGAGCACCGCGCCGTCTCCCTCGCGCGCGAAGCGCACGGTGATGGTGCCGCCGACCGGCGTATAGCGCACCGCGTTGCTGACCAGGTTGGAGAAGGCGCTGTGCAGTTCCTTGTTGGAGCCTGACAGGTCCACGCTCGCCTCGTCCTGGACCACGATGGTGTGGCGGCGCTGGCTCAGCGCTTCCGCCTCGCGACGCAGCGTGGCCAGCATCGGCGCCATCGCGACGTTCTCGTCGGGCAGGCTGTCCTGCGCTTCCAAGCGCGACAGCGTCAGCAGGTCTTCCACCAGCTGGGTCATGCGCTGCGACTGCTTCTGCATCTCGGCCAGCATCGGCGCCCAGTCCGGGTACTCGGTGGGCTCCAGCATGTCCAGGTAGCCGTGCACCACGGTCAGCGGCGTGCGCAGTTCGTGCGAGACGTTGGCGACGAAGTCGCGCCGCATCTGCTCCAGGCGCAGCATCTTGCTGACGTCGCGCGCGACCAGCAGCCAGTACTCGTCGGAATAGGGGATCAACCGCAGGTTGAGCCGCAGGTTCGGATCGACCGGCGAGGCCGCATCGAGCATGGGTTCGGCGTTGCGGCCCGCGGCCAGCCAGTGCGACATCGGCAAGGGCTGCAGGCGGTCGCCGACCGGGGCGCCGATGTCCGTGGGGTACTGCAGGCCCAGCAGATGGGTGGCGGCCCGATTGAACCACTGCACGCGCTGGCTGTTCCGTTCCACGACGACGACC
This sequence comes from Pseudoxanthomonas sp. LjRoot204_2, assembly GCF_056175765.1. Lineage (NCBI taxonomy): Bacteria > Pseudomonadati > Pseudomonadota > Gammaproteobacteria > Lysobacterales > Lysobacteraceae > Pseudoxanthomonas > Pseudoxanthomonas sp. LjRoot204_2. Next base: position 2,940 of record NZ_JBGFFG010000328.1, read on the forward strand.
GCATCGGGCAGTGCGGCGGCGGCGGCGCGGTAGGCGCGCAGCATGTCGAGCAGGCGGCGCTTGCGGGTGCGCATCTCGGCCTGGCCGCGGAACAGCAGGCGGTCTAGTTCGTTCCAGACACCCTTGCCCTGCGCCGGTTCCATCCGCTGCCGGGCGGTCAGGCGCAGCAACACCTTGCGAAGCCGCCAGTAGTGCCACGCGACGACCCCGAGGGCAGCGACGGTGACGACGGGCCAGACCTGTCCAAGCAGCAGGCCGACCACGACCGCCATCGCCAGGATCAGGGCCAGCTGGCCGAGCGTCTTGAACCAGGCGGTGCGGATGTCGTGGGGCATGGATCGATTGTGTCAGATGTGTATGACAGCCTGCGCGGGCGGCGCCGCCGCCGGCAGGGTCACATCGCCGCCGAGAAGCGGTAGCCCGAACCGCGGACGGTCTGCACCATGTTTTCCAGGCCATGGGGTTCGAGCGTCTTGCGCAGTCGGCGGATATGCACGTCGACGGTCCGCTCTTCCACATACACGCTGCCGCCCCACACGTGGTCGAGCAACTGCGTGCGCGAATAGACACGCTCGGGGTGGGTCATGAAGAAGTGCAGCAGGCGGTACTCGGTGGGGCCGATGGCGACCGGCGTATCGCCGGCGAACACGCGATGGGCGGCACCGTCGATGCGCAGGTTGCCCACCGCGACGCTGCCGTCCTCGTCGTCGTCGCGCGAGCGGCGCATGACGGCGCGGATGCGGGCGAGCAGCTCGCGGGCGGAAAAGGGCTTGACCACGTAGTCGTCGACGCCGGCCTCCAGCCCGCCGACCCGGTCGTTCTCCTCGCCGCGGGCGGTGAGCATGATGATCGGCACGTCGCGGGTCATGGCGTCCTTGCGCCAGCGGCGGGCCAGTTCCAGCCCGCTGGTACCGGGCAGCATCCAGTCCAGCAG
>NZ_JBGFFG010000329.1:0-3870 GCF_056175765.1 Pseudoxanthomonas sp. LjRoot204_2
GTCCCGGTTGATCCGCGCGAGCGCCGTGGGCCCAAGAGCATGTGCGGGTGACGCGCGGCGCCGCCCGCAGGTGCAGCCGCGCCCTCGGCTGGCGTCGATCACCGGCAAGCCCCCGTCGTGATGTCCTAAGACCTAAAGCAGGACCTATTCGCGGTGGGTTGGGGCTCGCACCCGCCTCGGGTTCGAACCGCGGACATGCTGCCCTCCGCATCCCCCACGGTCCCCGCCAACCTTGGTGGGAGCGCGGCGCGGCGGGAAGGTGCGGCCACGCCGCTGATCAAAGAGCTTGCTGCGCGGTCAGGATCGGATACGGATTGACCGGGCTGCCCTTCCACCACTGCTTCTCGGGGCCAAGCAGGAAGATGGCGAAGTGCAGGTGGGGGGCATCGGGGCTCGCGTTGCCCGTGGCGCCTACGTAGCCGATCACCTGCCCGCGGCGGATCTGCTGCTTTTCCGCCAATCCATCCGCATACCGGTCAAGGTGTGCGTAGTAGTAGGCGTAGCGGCCGGTCGGCTCGAACTGGTAGATCGTCAAGCCGCCGCGCTCGCTGGTGAAGAGTTTTTCCACATGGCCATCGGCCACGGCAAGGACCGGGGTGCCCTTGGCGGCCATGATGTCGATGGCATCGTGGGAGCGCCCTTCGCTGCGTGCGTCGGTGAAGGTATCGGTGAGGTCCGCCGCGCGTATGCCCTGGACCGGGAGCAGCAGCGCGGATGGCGCGGGCATGTCGCTGCTGACGCCAGGCACGGGGGCCACTGATGCAGGCGCGACGGTGCCTGCGACAGAAACTGCAGGCGTATTGGCCGCACCCGGTGTCGCAGTCGCAGCGGACGTTGACACCCCGGCGGATGCAACCGGCTGCGACGGGTCGGATGCCGGCGTAGGCACGATGTCCATGCCGCTCCAGACGACCACGCCCAGCGCCACCACCAGCAGCAGGCCCAGCACGTACTTCATGCTAGTCCTGCATCACGACGGCGGTGGAGGGCGAGACGGCGGCGGCGACGCGCTCGACGTCCCAGTTCGTCAGCCGCACGCAGCCATGGGATTGCGCCTTCCCCACCGTGGCCGGCTCGGGCGTGCCGTGCAGTCCGTAGTGAGGCTTGGAAAGATCGATCCATCGCGTGCCCACCGGGTTGTTCGGGCCGGCAGGCAGTGTCGCCTTGGCATGGGAGGGATCCGCGTCCCAGAACAGGGCTGGGTTGTAGTGGAAGGTGGGATTGACGGCGGTGCCGAGGATCTTCCACTCCCCCAGTGGCAACGGGTCCTTGTCGCTGCCGGAGGACACAGGAAACTGCGCGACGACCTTGCCTGCGGCGTCCGCCAACGCAAGCGTGGACTCGGACTTGTCGATCACCACGCGGGCGGCCTTGGGCGGCGCGGCGACATCGGCCACGTTCGGCACCTGTATCCGGGCACCCGCCCGCGCGAAGTCCACGCCGGGATTCAGTTGTTCGAGCAGAGCCGGCGCAACGTGGAAGCGCTCGCCCAGGGCTTCGCGCACCGACGCGAAGCCCAGCGATGGCAGCTTTGCCTGCGCCATCATGTCGTCGGGAATGCGGATGTAGCGCTGGCCGACGTCTTCGGCCGTCAACGTGTACGCGGTGACCACCGCCGCCGCGTTTGCGTTCAGGGCGTTCCACGTGGCCTGGTCGAGCTCGCCGGTGACGTCCAGCCCCCTGGCGGCCTGGAAGCCCCGCAGCGCGCGCCGCTGGTTGGAGCCGGACAGGCCATCGATTTCCCCGGGTGAAAAGTGCGCGCGGTCCAGCAGCACCTGGGCGCGCAGCAGCGCAGCCGCGCCGCTCCGCGTGGCGGGATCGTTCGCCTGCGCCGCCAGGGACACAGGGGGTTCCGCCCGGGAGGGGGCCGAGAGGGCGGCGAGCAGGACGACAGCAAGGAATCGCACGGACATGGGCAAAGGACTCGGGTTGCAGTGTCCGCATCTTCGAAAGGCCTGCGTCATCGCGGCGTCAATCTGCGCGGCCGCCCGATGCCTGCAGGCGCCGTCGCAGGGTGCCCGAGGCCGTACTCGGCCTCCCTGCTTTCCCTGGAAGGCGTCTAGCCTCCGCGTTCCGCCCTGAAATACGCCACCAGCGCATTCGCATGGCCATGGCCCAACGCGTGCTCCGTTTTCAACAGGGCCACCTGCTCGCCGTGTTTCCGGTCGCTGACCGCGCCCAGGATCGTGAACCAGTGTTCCACCGGCTTACCGTACTGCTTCTCTATCGAAGGAAAGTAGGAAGCCGGACCTTTTGTCTTCGCGTTCGTCGTCATGCATCGCTCCTGGCGGTCATGCAAGCTGTGTGCGCCACCTTGGCGTCACGACCTGCGCTTGCCTGTTCGACGAAGGAGGGGGTGCGGGATCGACATGCGGTCCCGCCCGTAGCACAGACAAAGAACCCCGGCCAAGGCCGGGGTTCCTCATGCACATCCTGGCGACTCCCTCAGCGGGCGATCCTCAGAACGTGATGCTCCAGCTGTTGATGTAGCCGGTATCCGCGCCTGCACGGTCGCGGGCGCGCAGGCGCCAGCTGCCGTTGAGGGCTTCGCTCGACAGGTTCACCGTGTAGGTCTGGTTGATGTTGTCGGCACTGCCGCCCGTGCGGTTGTGCAGCACGTACACCGAACCATCCGGCGCCAGCAGGTCGACGATCAGGTCACCGATGTAGGTGTGCACGATGCTGACCGCCACCTGCGCATTGCTCGGCGCGTTGCCCGTGCGGCCCGACACGGCGATCGTGCTGGTCACGCCCGTCGTGTTGTTGTCGGGAATGCTGACGTCGGTGCCGTTGGTGTAGGTCTGCGTACCGCCACCCGGCGGCATGGTGCCGCCCTGCGCCGCCACGACGGCTGCGTCCGCATTGGCGATGCCCGCACCGCAGCCACCCGAGCACGTGCCCGGCAACGGACGCGCGGTATTCTTCAGGATCGTCTCCACCTGTGCCGGGGTCAGCGGCGACGGTGCGGCAGCCTGCATCAGCGCGACCACGCCCGCCACGTGCGGAGCCGCCATCGACGTGCCGTTGTACGACGCGTAGCTCGCGCTGCCCGCCGTGGTGGTGCCGGAGTTGAGCGTGGACAGGATGCTCTGGCCCGGCGCGGAGATGTCGATGCCGGTGCCGTAGTTGGAGAAGCTGGCGCGCGAGCCGCTCGACGTGGTCGCCGCCACGGCCACGACGTTCGGGCAGTTCGCCGGCACCGCGCTGGACACGTTGGTGTTGCTGTTGCCCGCGGCCACCACCACGGTGGTCCCGCGACCGACCGCACCGTTGATCGCGTTCTGGTAGGTCGCGGAACAGGTACCGCCGCCGCCCAGCGACATGTTGATGACTTCCGCCGGATTGGCATTGGCGGGCACGCCGCTGACGGTGCCACCCGAGGCCCAGGTGATCGCGTCGGCGATATCCGAGGTCAGGCCACCGCAGCGACCCAGCACACGCACCGGCACCACCTTGGCGCCGAACGCGGTACCGGCCACGCCGGTGCTGTTGTTGGTCACGGCGGCGACGGTGCCGGCTACGTGCGTGCCATGCCAGCTGGAGTTGCTGACCGGCGAACCGCTGTAGCACTCGCCCGCGACCGGGTTCCAGTCGCCTTCGTCGTTCGGGTTCGAATCGCGTCCGTTGCCGTCGCGCGAGACGAAGGTGTCGCTGATGAAATCGTAGCCGGGCAGGATGTTGGCGTTGAGGTCGGCATGGTTGGTGATGCCGGTATCGATGACGGCCACCACCACGCCCGCGCCCGTGGACTTGTCCCAGGCCGAGCGCACATTGATGCCGGACGTGGTGGTGCCGAAGCCCCACTGCTCGGACAGGCGCGGGTCGTTGGGCGTCAGCACCGGATACATGCGCTGGTCGACTTCCACGTAC